>NZ_SYUT01000029.1:0-67868 GCF_005146325.1 Vibrio genomosp. F6
GCCTCAGCAGAAATGCTGAACTTTATTCGAGAGCATTTAGAAAGAGCTGCGAGTCCGGTTAACTTCGTGGCTCTACAAAGCAAAAAAAAGCCCCAACAACTGAGTTGTTGGGGCTTTTGCATGATTGGAGTATTAAGCAAAACCTTGGATAATTACAAACTTCTCAAGGAGCTGCTCTTCACTTTCAACATGTTTTGGATCTGTGATTATGCATTTCGTAATAGGGCAAACTGATTGACAAGTTGGCTTGTCATAGTGTCCCTTACATTCAGTACATAAATTAGGATCGATCTCATAGATGCTGTCACCCATTGTAATCGCACCATTTGGACATTCAGGATCACACATATCACAGTTGATGCAGCTATCTTGAATCAGTAATGCCATTACTACTTACCTGTTGGATTTCGGGTGTCTTGCCCTTCACTAAGGTTACGCATTAATAAACCGAATTCTAAATCCATATCTTCAGGCACTGGAATGAAGACAAAGTGGCCATTGCCTTTAGCATCATCAATTTCTTGAGACTTGCGGTTTTCCATTTTTTCTAAAGTGAAGACAACGTTTCCATTTGGAGTCATTAATTCTAGGCTATCGCCCTTGATGAATTTGTTTTTAACTTCAACTTCAGCTAACTCACCTTTGCGAACGCCAGTGAACTCACCAACAAATTGTTGAGAGTCTGAAATAGAGTAACCGTATTCATAATTTTGGTAGCTGTCGTGAGTATGGCGACGAAGGAAGCCTTCGGTGTAGCCACGGTGCGCTAAACTTTCTAAAGTACCCATTAGGCTTTCGTCAAATGGTTTGCCTTCAACGGCATCATCAATTGCTTTGCGGTACACTTGAGCGGTACGAGCACAGTAGTAGAAAGACTTAGTACGCCCTTCGATTTTCAAAGAGTGAACACCCATCTTAGTTAGGCGCTCTACGTGTTGGATTGCGCGAAGGTCTTTAGAGTTCATGATGTAAGTACCATGCTCATCTTCAAAAGCAGCCATCTTCTCTTCTGGACGATGAGATTCTGAAAGTAGAACAACTTCATCAGTTGGTTTGCCTAAACCGAGAGTATTGTCTGGACGCTCCTCTTGAACTTCAATCTCTTGAGTTTCAACTTCTTGTATAGCAACACCAGTAGGGTTTGCGGCAACAATTTGGCCGTTCTCGTCTTCTTTAGCTGCTTCAGCTTTATATTCCCAGCGACACGCGTTCGTGCATGTACCTTGGTTTGGGTCGCGCTTGTTCATGTAACCAGACAGTAGGCAGCGACCTGAATACGCCATGCATAGAGCACCGTGTACGAAAATTTCTAATTCAGTGTCAGGACAGTGTTCGCGAATCTCTTCAATTTCTTCTAGCGATAGTTCACGAGATAAGATTACTCGCTCTACGCCTTGAGTTGACCAGAATTTCACAGTTGCCCAGTTAACGGCATTTGCTTGTACCGAAAGGTGAATAGCCACTTCAGGGAAAGCTTCACGAACCATCATGATCAAGCCTGGATCCGACATAATTAGAGCGTCTGGGCCCATATCAACGATTGGTTTTAAATCACGAATGAAGGTTTTTAACTTTGAATTATGTGGTTGGATATTACATACCACATACAGCTTTTTACCTTGAGCATGCGCTTCATTAATGCCGATCTGTAGGTTTTCATGGTTGAATTCGTTGTTACGAACGCGAAGGCTGTAACGTGGTTGACCTGCATATACAGCATCTGCACCGTAGGCAAAAGCGTAACGCATATTTTTAAGGCTACCCGCAGGGGAAAGGAGTTCTGGTTTAAACATTGCTTAATTCTCTAGTTCTGATCACAAGTCAGGTCGATGTCACCGAGTGATATCGAAGGGGCGCAAATTTTACGTCAATTACAAGTGAGAGTACAGAAAAGAGAATGCCGAAAGAAAATCTCTCGGCATTATATAACGGTTGATGCTTGGGTTGTTACGCTTCTGGGTGAGGAAGGCCGCCTAATGTTTCATATAAGTTAGGCAAGAAAGCGCCTAGCTCTGCACACATTAGAGAGAAATCTGCATCAAAACGCGCAGCCTGATCTTCTCTTGGAATATCGTCATTCTCATCTTTCAACTCATCGCAGAATTTGAGTCGCTTGATACTGCCATCTTCAGCAAGAATAAACTCAATGCGATCTTGCCAGTTTAGAGCCAATTTAGTCACAAGCTTATCTGCGTGAATATGGCTTAGAATTTCATCCGCTGAAAGCTCTTGTTTTTTACAACGAATTACGCCGCCATCTTCAAGAACGGATTTCAATTCAGCTTCATCAAGCATTGTTATGCCTTGAGGGGTATCGCCACTCTTAACCCACTCGGTTAAGGTTGTTTCAATAGCTTGCTCTGGGATCGCAGGGACAACAGGCAAGCTGCCCATTGTTTTACGTAAAAGTGCTAAAACATCTTCTGCTTTTTTGTAGCTACCAGAGTCAACGAGGATCATGCCTTGCTTAGGAAGAATAAGAGCAAACGTAAGACTGCTGCGGCTGAAAGCTCGTGGCAGAAGATCGATAATGATGTCTTCTTTTAGGTTGTCTTTCTCTTTTTTCTTTAGAGGGCGACCTTCTTGCGCTTCCATCATATCCACTTTCGCGTTTAACGAATCTTTGATAACAGATGCAGGTAACATTTTTTCTTCTTTTTTAGCACAGATTAGAATGCGATCTTCAGAAGTGTGAGTCATCATGTCGCCATGTCTGCCCATTGCATTTACCCAGCCAAATTTTTGTCTGTCTTGGCTGCCACAAGGAGTGAAGCGAAACTCTTCCAATTGTTTTTCTAGTTGATCTGCATTGAAGTCGATACCGCGGTTAAAGCGATACACCATACAGTTTTTAAACCACATATTATTTCTCTGAGCTTGTAAGAAGGAGCCCATGATAGGAGATTTCAAATCTTTTGTCCTACTCCAAATTCAAAATATCACAATGAATATGCTAATAAACTTATATTAATAATTGTTTTCAAAGGTCACAAAAGTGTCATAATTAACCTTGATAATGCTTTGCGTCGATGAATTATAAAGGTTAATCAATAATGTCTAGAAGGATTCTGGTTGTTGAAGATGAAGCACCCATTCGTGAAATGCTGTGTTTTGTTCTTGAGCAGAAAGGCTATCAAGCGATAGAAGCGGAAGATTACGATACCGCGGTGAATAAACTCTGTGAACCTTTCCCCGATCTTGTTCTGTTAGATTGGATGTTGCCTGGTGGCTCTGGAATTAACTTCATTAAACATATGAAGCGTGAAGAGCTGACTCGAAACATTCCTGTCGTGATGCTAACGGCTCGTGGAGAAGAAGAAGATAAGGTTAGAGGTTTAGAAGTTGGTGCCGATGATTACATCACCAAGCCATTCTCTCCCAAAGAGCTAGTAGCTCGCCTTAAAGCCGTGATTCGACGTGTAACACCGACTGCACTTGAAGATGTTATTAATGTCCAAGGGCTGAAATTAGATCCTGTTTCCCATCGTGTGACTGCGAATGAGGAGCCGTTAGATATGGGACCAACTGAATTTAAGATGCTGCATTTCTTCATGACTCATCAAGAACGTGTTTATAGCCGCGAACAGCTGTTGAATAATGTTTGGGGTACTAACGTATACGTTGAAGATCGCACTGTGGATGTTCACATTAGACGTTTGAGAAAAGCGTTAGAGCAGGGCGGACATGATAAGTTAGTTCAAACCGTCCGTGGTGCTGGCTACCGTTTTTCTGTAAAAGCGTAATGAAGGACTAAGATTAACTAGAGTGACATATCGGAGATTTGAATGGTTGAACGACTGACCTTAAAAAGGCTGGCATGGGAGCTGGCTTTTTTTTACACCCCTTGGATTATTGTGGGGTGGATCTTCGGTTACATGCCGTGGCTACTCTTCATTGCCACCGCTCTACAATTAGCTTGGCATCTGCATAACCAAATGAAATTATCAACATGGTTATGGGATGAAAAGCGTTTAACACCACCTTCTGGAACCGGTAATTGGGAGTCGCTATTTAATGGCATTTATCGGTTGCAGCAGCGACAGCGAAAAAAGCGCAAAGAGTTAACGAACTTAATCCGTCGATTTCGTAACGGTGCTGAATCTTTACCCGATGCGGTTGTTGTCTTTCGCAGTGAAGGCAATATTGTGTGGTGCAACAAACTCGCCCAGCACCTTTTAGGTTTTCACTGGCCTGATGATAATGGTCAGCCAATTTCCAACTTGATTCGAACCCCTGATTTTATTAAGTATCTCAACAAGCAGGACTTCTCTGAGCCTCTTGAGATGTGCTCTCCATTAAACGTAGAGCGGATGCTTGAATTGCGTATCGTGCCATATACAGAAGGCGAGCACTTGATGGTTGTGCGTGACGTTACCCAACTCAAGCAGCTAGAAGGCATGCGTCGTAACTTCTTTGCCAATGTTTCTCATGAACTTAGGACTCCTATGACGGTGCTCAAAGGCTACCTAGAGATGACAGAAGATCCCGATATGGTGGTTGGGCCGATGTGGCCAAAGGCTCACGGTGTGATGACAGAACAGCTTAACCGAATGAATAGTTTAGTGAGCCAACTACTCACATTATCTAAAATTGAAGCCGCACCAATGCATGAGTTAGATGAAGTCGTCAACGTTCCATTAATGCTAGAGAACCTTGAAAAAGAGGCTCAAAGCTTGAGCGGTGATAGAGGACATCGACTCGACTTTCAAATCGATCCAAAACTGAAAGTACTTGCCGATGAGGATCAACTACGCAGTGCGATCTCCAACCTTGTTTATAATGCGGTTAAATACACACCTGAAGGGGCGGAAGTAAAAGTTCGCTGGTATCAATCGATTCAGGGAGCGTGTTTGGAAGTGTCTGATAGCGGAGAGGGAATCGAGCCACAGCATTTACACCGGTTAACTGAGCGTTTTTACCGAGTAGATAAAGCTCGCTCAAGAGATACGGGAGGCAGTGGACTTGGTCTTGCGATTGTAAAACATGCGCTTACTCATCATGATTCACACCTTGAAATCCAAAGTACAGTCGGGATTGGGAGTAAATTCTCATTCATTTTACCTAGTCGATTGATTGTTAAATGATGAAGAAAATGAAGTCCTTACCTTTTGTAAAAGTGATGACTTGGCTGACTATCACCATGGCTTCTGTGCTGAGCTTTCGAGTCATGGCTCAGTTACCAGATTATCAACGGGTGTTTGGTGTTTCAGGAAGCTTACTTTCTGTCGGCTCAGACACGCTTGCTGGAATGACAACGCTATGGGTTGAAGAGTTTGAATCGATATACCCTAACGTTAATGCTCAAGTTCAAGCTTCGGGTTCATCTACCGCGCCACCAGCATTAACTGAAGGTACGGCGCATTTTGGGCCGATGAGTCGACCGATGAGATTACGCGAAATTGAGGCATTTGAGCGAGAGCATGGTTATAAACCGACAGTATTGAAGGTGGCAATTGATGCTATTGGCATATTTGTTCATCGAGATAACCCGATTCAAGGCCTTAATTTTCAGCAGATAGATAGCATTTTTTCCGTCACCTTGAGGTGCGGGGCGACCAAGTCACTAAACAACTGGCACGAACTCGGTTTAGATAGTGATTGGTCGAAGCGGAAATTCCAGTTGTTTGGCCGTAATTCAGTCTCTGGTACTTATGGTTACTTTAAACAAAATGCCCTATGTGATGGTGACTTTAAAAAAGGTGTTAATGAGCAACCAGGGTCGGCATCTGTTGTTCAGTCCGTTGCCTCATCTATCAGTGGGATTGGCTACTCTGGTGTTGGTTATCAAGTCGCAGGGATCAAATTAATTCCAATCGCGAGATCTGGCGATGACTATATTTATCCAACACGTAAAAACATCTTAAATGGGCGTTATCCTCTCTCTCGTTTTTTATATGTTTATGTGAATAAGCATCCAACTAAACCATTAAGTAAGGTTCAATCTGAGTTCATTCGATTTATTTTTTCGAGGCAAGGACAAGAGCTTGTTCGAAAAGATGGGTATGTGCCGATTAGTCAAAGTCTCGCGAAACAGGAACTCGCGAAAGTTGAATTAACGTTATCTGACCAGAATTGACTAATTCATTGTTATAAAAATAAATTAGTCGGAAATATTACTGACAGAACTCGTCACTTGAGTTGTAATATATCTGTCATTAAAATGACATAAACTTAAGGTTTGCTCAAAAGAAGGTAGAACAGTACATGGCTCAAGCCGAGTTTTCACTCAAAGAACAGGATCGTAAGCGTTTTATTCAAGATCGCCTGATTCGTCTTGTAGTGACATGTGGCGGCGTGAGTGTACTGGGCGCTTTAGTGCTTATCTTTGTCTATTTGGCGATCGTGGTTGCACCAATTTTCTCGGATGCGAATATTGAGCCGGCAGATATCGATACTCAAATCTCTGTTCATTCGCCAGTCGCGATTGGGGTGAATGAGTACGGTGATCATGCTTATACATTTGATAAATCAGGATCATTAAGCTTTTGGTCTTTGACTGATAAAAAACCGCAACCTGAATTTACCCAGAAAATTGCCCCGTCCATGTTATTTGCTCGTAGTGATGCTTCCTCCGGTTGGTTAGCTTCAGTCGATGCAGAGAGCAACATAACCCTCTTCAAGCCAGTGTTTTCAACCAGTATTAATAAAACAGGTCGTTATTTTGATCCTGATGTTGAGTTTTTCAATAACGGCACCGACTTGTCGCTTTTCGATGATTCAAACCCATTGAGCTTACTTGGGTTGTCAGCACAACCGAGCAGCATGACTTTAGTTGGCCAAGCGAGGGATCGAACGGTGTCAGTCCTGACCTTAAAAAAAGGACTAGAGTTGAACCAAGAGAAGGACGCTTGGTTGCCTCAAAGGTTTACCTTCCCGACCGCATTTCCTACCTTGGATCAAATCTTGGTTACACCTAATGGTCAGCAACTGTTCCTACGTTCGGGTTCTGAATTAATGATTGCGATGAAGCATGGCAAGCAATTCCGCATTCGAGAGATTGTTGATTTGACTCAAGGGGACCAACAACAACAGGTGAAGAATATTGACCTATTGTCAGGTGCGTATTCTCTGCTCGTCACTTATTCAAACGGTCTTGTTTCTCAATGGTTTGATGTTCTTCAAAATGAAGTCCGATCACTGACCCACATTCGAAATTTTCAGTTAGCGCCTGAAGTGGACTTTTTACTTCCCGATATTTATCGCAAAGGCTTTTATAGTTTCTATCAAAATGGCACGTTACAAAGTCATTATACGACCAGTGAAAAGCTGGTTTTGTTTGAACGTCCGTATTCAAAATCCCCTGATCTTGCTGCGATGTCTAAAAACGAAAAGCATTTATTAGTCCTATCCGGTCAGCAACTCAATGTTGCGAAAGTGAATAATGACTTTCCAGAGATATCGTTTTCATCGCTGTGGAATAAAGTCTGGTATGAGAGTTACCCGGAACCCGAATACGTTTGGCAGTCGACATCGGCCAGTGATGAATTTGAAGAGAAATTCAGTTTAGTGCCGATTGCGTTTGGTACATTAAAGGCGGCGGTATTTGCGATGATTTTTGCTGTGCCGATTGCGGTGTTAGGTGCGATCTATACGGCCTATTTTATGTCTCCAAGCATGCGCCGAGTGGTTAAACCGACCATTGAACTCATGGAAGCATTACCCACGGTGATTATTGGTTTCTTAGCGGGGTTATGGTTTGCGCCGATTGTTGAAACTCATTTAACAGCAGTAATGGCATTGCTCATCATATTGCCTTTGACAACACTTGTGGCTGGAGGCTTATGGCACTGTGTCCCTCAAGCGGTCACTCGTCGTTTGCCTAATGGTTGGCATGCGGTGATCTTGATCCCTGCGTTGTTGATTTCCATCGTAACCGTATTCTTGTTTGGCACTGATATTGAAACGATACTGTTCGCTGGCGATGTGAAGCTGTTTCTGTCTAGCTATGGAATCGACTTTGATCAACGTAACGCCTTAGTGGTGGGGTTTGCTATGGGGTTTGCGGTGATCCCGACGATTTTCACTATCGCGGAAGATGCTATTTTTTCTGTGCCTAAACATTTGTCTGATGGCTCGTTAGCTTTAGGGGCAACACCGTGGCAGACCTTATTGTATGTGGTGCTGTTAACGGCTAGCCCAGGGATTTTTTCTGCGGTGATGATGGGGTTAGGCAGAGCGGTTGGAGAGACCATGATTGTGTTGATGGCGACAGGGAATACACCGATCATGGATTGGAATATATTCGAAGGGATGCGCACACTTTCTGCCACGATCGCCGTTGAACTTCCTGAATCAGAAGTGGGCAGTTCTCATTATCGATTGCTGTTTTTGGCCGCATTATTACTGTTCATATTTACTTTCGCTGTGAATGCTCTTGCGGAAGTGGTTCGACAAAGGCTTAGAGATAAATACCGTGCATTGTAGCTTTCAATATTGTTCATTTATCAGCACAGAGTTCACTTATGTTTAAGTGGCTTCGATCTGGCTCACCTTGGATTTGGCTTACTGGTGGAGCCGTGAGCATCAGCCTGTTATCCGTATTAGGCTTACTTTTATTGATTGGTTGGAAAGGACTCACTTACTTCTGGCCTGCTCCTCTGTATCAATGGGAAGTAGTGAATAACAATATCTTGCCTCAAAGTGTGGAGGCGAACCATCGACTTATCGGTCAACTTTATCAGCGAGACTATATCCCGATAGATCATATTGTGGATGCAGAGAATAAGTTGCCAGCAGCCGTTTTAGAGGAGGGTGTTGTCGGGCGATTGAGTATCAAAGTCGCTAATCGAGAGCTTTATCCCGCAGATTTTGTCTCGGTTCTTGAGCCTGAATTAACGGCGTCGACTCAGCCAGCAGAGTGGGCCGTAATAGAGAGAACTCGAGGTGGTGACTTCTTTGGTAAACCGATAGGCTTTTCTAGTTTAGACGGCATTCGAACTAAGAATATTCACCAAGAGCTGATTCGAGGACTCGACTTTGCGGACTCATTACGATCGGAAATTGATCGTATCAGTAATCAGGAAATTCGTTTAATCAGCTGGCAGCTTGAACAATTGCGTCTTAAAAAACGAAAATATGAGTTGAATGAGGAACTGAATGAAGAGTTCATCGTCTCTTATCAACAAGAAACGCAAGCGTTAAATGAAAAGCTGTCAGAATCAGAAAAAAATCTGGATTTGCTTAACTCACAACTACAAATAGAGTCGTTATTGCTTGAAGACATGAGTGGTCAAAAAACACGAATACCACTTAGTCAGATTTTAGATATTTGGTACCCCAACCAGATGAGCTACACCGAAAAAGTGGCGCATTGGGGAAAACAGGTCTGGAAGTTTTTGTCTCAAAACCCACGAGAGTCCAACTCTGAAGGCGGTGTTTTTCCTGCTATCTTTGGTACGGTATTTTTGGTGATAGTGATGTCTATTATCGTCATGCCTCTTGGGGTTGTGGCGGCAATATACTTACATGAGTACGCCAAAAGTAACGCCTTTACGAGAATTATTCGGATAGCTGTGATTAACCTCGCGGGTGTGCCATCCATTGTCTATGGTGTCTTCGGCTTAGGCTTTTTTGTTTATACCATCGGTGGATCAATTGATACGCTGTTTTATACCGAGAAACTTCCGGCTCCAACATTTGGCACTCCGGGGTTATTGTGGTCAGCATTAACATTAGCAGTGTTGACATTGCCAGTGGTGATTGTGACGACGGAAGAAGGATTAACGCGGATCCCAAGCTCAGTTCGGCATGGTTCGTTAGCGTTAGGTGCGACACAGTTTGAAACCCTATGGCGAATTGTCTTGCCGATGGTTAGCCCTGCGATCATCACTGGGCTGATTCTTGCGGTTGCGCGAGCGGCAGGTGAGGTTGCCCCATTAATGTTAGTTGGTGTGGTTAAACTCGCGTCGAGCTTACCTGTGGATGCTCAATTTCCATACGTTCATTTAGAACGCAAATTCATGCATCTGGGCTTTCATATTTACGATATCGGTTTCCAAACATCAAACATTGAAGCTGCGAGACCACTGGTTTATGCCACTTCATTTTTACTGGTGACGGTTATTGTCGGGCTGAATTTAACTGCGATTAGTATTCGTAACAATTTACGCGAAAAGTACCGAACCCTAGGACAAGACTGATTATGTTCTCATTAAGTGACACTCTAGGTTATCAAGCGCCGTTGGATGTACATAAACTAACGGATGAGCAAACCGCGATCTCAATTGAAGGTCTTAATCTTTATTACCAGCAGACTCAAGCGCTTAACGATATTTCAATGCGGATACCTAAAGGTAGAGTCACCGCATTTATTGGGCCTTCAGGTTGTGGTAAGTCGACCCTGCTACGCTGCATTAATCGTATGAATGATTTAGTGGAAGGCTGCCGCGTCGAAGGTGAAGTTAAGCTATACGGAAATAATGTGTATCACCCTAAAGTCGATGTGGCGACATTACGCCGCCGAGTTGGGATGGTATTCCAGCGTCCCAACCCATTTCCTAAATCGATTTATGAAAATGTGGTGTATGGACTGCGGTTGCAAGGTGTCAAAAATAGCCGAACCTTAAATGATGCCGTTGAACGTTCATTACGCGCGGCTGCCTTGTGGGACGAAGTAAAAGATCGTTTGCACGAAAATGCCTTTGGACTCTCAGGAGGGCAACAGCAACGTTTGGTTATTGCGCGGGCCATTGCTATTGAGCCAGAAGTGTTACTGCTTGATGAGCCGACATCTGCACTGGATCCTATTTCTACACTGACGATTGAAGAGTTGATCAGTGAATTGAAAACACAATATACAGTGGTCATCGTTACTCATAACATGCAGCAGGCTGCGAGGGTGAGCGATCACACGGCATTTATTCATATGGGAAAATTGATCGAGTACTCAGATACCGATTCAATTTTCACCTCACCATTGAAAAAACACACAGAAGACTACATTACAGGTAGATATGGATAAAATAGTCATTATGATGATTGAGCACTCTTTATAAGGAATTTTCATGCAGTTTGGTCGACACATTTCAGGTCAATTTAATGTAGAGCTTGAGTCTATTCGTACCCATGTGTTGACGATGGGAGGTTTAGTTGAGCAACAGCTTTCGTTTGCCATGCAAGCGTTGCATAAAGATGACATTGATCTGGCGAAAAAAGTGGTTCGGGATGATCATAAAGTGAATTCGATGGAGGTTTCTATTGATGAAGCATGCACTCGTATTATTGCTAAGCGACAGCCAACGGCAAAAGATCTGCGATTAATTATGGCGATCATCAAGACGATTACCGATCTTGAGCGCATTGGCGATGTGGCAAGTAAAATTGCAACCGTCGCGATTGAGAGCCCACCACTGAAAGATCAAACGTTTCAAATATCTCTTGAGCCTCTGGGGCGACAGGCCATTGCAATGCTACACCAAGTGCTGGATGCGTTTGCTCGAATGGATGTCGACGCCGCCGCGAGCGTGTATAAGCTAGATGATAAATTGGATGCGGAATACGAAGCGGTTATTCGTCAATTGATGACCTATATGATGGAAGACCCTAAAAGCATCCCCAATATTATTCAAGTGATGTGGTCGGCGAGAGCGATCGAAAGAGTTGGCGATCGCTGCCAGAATATCTGTGAATACATTATTTACTTCGTCAAAGGTAAAGATGTACGTCACTTAGGTGAGCAGAGTATTGATGACCTGCTGAAATAGCTAGAAGTGGCTGTTGAAAGCCACTAGTTAGCTAAGAACATAATCTGTCCAAAACCGCTGCGATTTTTTTACTGTCTGTTATTGGAATAGCAAAGTCATCACTATCACCCATCTTGGCTTGGTTCGATACTAACGTCATATGGCTTTCACGGGTCGATTTTCCTGAAAGGTGCAACGATTTAATGCCAGTCTGCTGAGTAATGAGTAGAGCATTATCCGCAGTGACGCCAGCTCCAGCCATAATGTCTACACGGCCACTGGCTTGAATTACCATCTTTTTAAGCACATCAAGCCCATCAATGGCGGTAGGTGCTAGCCCTGAAGTGAGTATTCGCTCACAACCTAAATTTACAATATCTTCAATAGCTTGAGAGTAATCTGCACATTGGTCTATGGCTCGATGAAATGTAGCACCTAATTGGCATTCAGTCACCACTGTCATGATACGTTGAGCTAAGCGCATATCGATAGAACCATCAGCTTTCAGTACACCAAATACAATCCCATCAACGCCTGCGGTGGCTGCTGCGTGTATATCTTCAATCATAGAATCAATATCATCAGCGCTGTAAAGGAAATCACCTTGTCGAGGCCTGATCATGGCATAGATTGGAACTGACGATAGCTGAGCGGCTAATTTCATCAAACCGAAACTTGGCGTTAAACCACCTAACGCTAAAGATGAACAGAGCTCAATTCGAGTCGCGCCTCCCGCAATCGCATGATGAAGAGACTCTAAGTTATCGATACAGACTTCAATTTGATAAGACATGTAAATCCTAATTGGCGCAATTTAATAATATAGAGCTTAACAAGATTTACGGTTGGTTTATGCAATGAGCGTAGGGAAAATAGAGGTAATGTTTTACAAGAATCGATTCCTCATTTTAAAGACAGTAAGAGTGCGATATACAGATATCATCTCGTGGGACTAAAACGAGAAAAGCCCGAAGCGTAAACTTCGGGCTTTTTTATTTGGCTAACTAATGACTTCTTCCGATTGGCAGTGCGTTTCTCGCTTATATTGTCCAACCATCAACCCGTTTGAGCGCGGGTGAAGGAGTTATTATTTGCTTAGGTCGTCAGCGTGCTCAGATAGGAATGCTGCAACACCTTTTGGAGATGCGTCCATACCTGATTTGCCTTCTTCCCATTGTGCAGGACAAACTTCACCATTCTTCTCGTGGAAGTTTAGTGCGTCTACCATGCGTAGCATTTCGTCGATGTTACGGCCTAGTGGAAGGTCGTTAACAACTTGGTGACGAACAAGACCGTCAGCATCGATTAGGAAAGAACCACGGAAAGCAACGCCTGCTTCTGGGTGCTCAACATCGTATGCTTTGCAGATTTCGTGCTTAACGTCAGCAACTAGAGGGTACTTAACTTGACCGATACCGCCATCTTCGATAGCAGTGTTACGCCATGCGTTGTGTGAGAATTGTGAATCGATAGAAACACCAATTACTTCAACACCTTTAGCTTGGAAATCTTCTAGACGATTGTCAAAAGCGATTAGCTCTGAAGGACAAACGAATGTGAAGTCTAGTGGGTAGAAAAATACAACAGCTTTTTTACCTTTAGTGAACTCTGCGAAGTTGAAGTTATCAACGATTTCGCCGTTACCTAGAACAGCTGCTGCAGTAAAGTCAGGGGCTTGACGACCTACTAGTACCATTTTGAAATCTCCTAAAATATGATGACCAAACATCTTTGTTTGGGCTTTCGTTTCTACGGGACAAACTATAGTACAAACGTTACTATAGAAAAAAGCGAATTAAATAGATTAACTTAATCGAAAAAAGCGATGAGGATGCTTTCTCATCAAATCTTCTATCTTATTAATATGACAAAGTAATTAGCATGAATAAATGGCCCAGCTTAAAGCAGTTGCATTATTTAGTAACTTTGCACGAAACCCGTCATTTTAGTGATGCCGCAGAACGTTGTTTTGTGAGCCAGTCGACACTCAGTAAAGGGATCCAAAACCTTGAAGAGTTGATTGGTTGTCCTTTATACGAAAAAAAAGATAAAAAAAGCCCTTTAGTCTTTACTCAAGCAGGCGAATTGGTCGTCGCTCGTGGTCGAGAGTTACTGGCGAAAGGACAAGATCTGGTTGAGCTTGGCAGTTTATGTCAGGGAGAAAGTATGCAGGGGCAGTTAAAACTGGGCTGTATTCCGACCATTGCACCATTTCTATTATGCGATGTCGTCCAAGAGGTTAACGCTCGCTTTCCTCAACTTCACCTATTACTACGTGAAGATACCACCACCAACTTATTAGCCGCCTTGAATCAAGGTGAACTCGATGTATTGATACTGGCACTCCCTGTTGATATTGGGCATATGCATAGCAAAGTTGTCGGACAGGATCCGTTTCGGATGGTCATTAGTCGTAATCAAGCTGATGGGATTCGAGTGCCAATCCGATACGATGATTTACCCGATGAATCGGTTTTCCTATTAGAAAATGAACACTGCTTAACGGAACATGCCGTTTCAGCATGTAAGCTCACAGACAAAGAGAAGATAAATCCTTTTTCAGCAACAAGCTTACATACCCTGGTGCAGATGGTTGCGAATGGGCTTGGGACGACATTTATACCTCAAATGGCGATTGAGCATGGTCTGCTTGATAATCAAAATCTAGTGGTGATAGATCCCCCTGGTCAGCAAGCTTATCGAGAGATAGGACTCGTTTGGCGACCTAGCACTTCTCGTTCTGAGACCTTTGATCAATTAGCTGAAGTGGTATCAGAACTGCTCTAGCGATTGGTCTAACCTAAAAAGCACACTGTTTTCGGTGTGCTTTTTAGGTTTTTATTCTGTTAGTGTTGTTTGACTTGTAAAATTTCACAGAACTTTTTTGACGTGCCTTTCATAAAAAATCCTTTCTTTACACACCTAATTTCACATCTCTCTTTTATTTTGTCGTTTGAATGGTCATTCATACCTATTCGTTAACCCTTTCTGTCAAAGGTTTCGAGCCCAAACTTAGAATTCGAACGCCTGTTTAAAACAGAATTAGCATAAAAAATCGCGTGTAATTTAATTACGTAATAAGTTACACAAACAACCAATTTTCAGAGCCCTAAAGTCCAACAATATAAAACTTTGAATTTAACCTTTTGTTAACTTTAGTACTTTTACTCTAGTGGTTGTTGAGGTAAGTTTAATACTGTCTTGTAAGATCTATGTCTACATCGGAGGCTGTTGAAATACAGGTTTGGATAGGTGAAGGTAATAGGCACAAACCAAAACGAATCATGAATATTGAGCTTTAGGATGTTGCTTGTCTTTGTGGTTTTTGAGTTACAAATGTAATTTAAGGAAAGAATTATGCTTGCTGAAACAACACCAACAAATTCAAATAATATAAAAAGAACATCGCCTCAAAGTATGTTGGTGATTAATAGTGAGCTTGCTCCTGAGCATCAAGAAATTTTCCCTTTAGAAGCCCAAACCTTTTTATCTTTTTTATGCGCTCAATTTAGTGAGCGAGTGGATTTATTGCTCGAAGAGCGAGAGCAGAAGCAGTCACGGATTGATGCTGGGGAGCTACCGGACTTTTTAAGTGAGACTCAAGATATCCGAGAAGGCAGTTGGAAAATACTCGGTATCCCACAAGATTTACAAGATCGTCGAGTAGAGATCACCGGTCCAACCGATCGAAAAATGGTGATCAATGCATTAAACGCCAACGTGAAAGTCTTCATGGCGGACTTTGAAGATTCAATGTCGCCAGCATGGGGCAAAGTGCTCGATGGACAGGTGAATTTACGTGATGCTGTTAATGGCGATATCAGCTATACCAATGAGAGTAACGGCAAACAGTATCAATTAAGTGATGATCCTGCGGTGCTTATCTGCCGTGTTCGAGGTCTGCACTTAAAAGAGAAGCATGTAGAATTTAACGGCCAGATTATTCCTGGAGCGCTATTCGATTTCGCACTGTATTTCTACAACAACTACAAAACCCTGCTGAAGAAAGGCAGCGGCCCATATTTTTATATTCCTAAGCTGCAATCTCATCAAGAAGCGAAGTGGTGGAGTGATGTTTTCCATTTCACTGAAGACTTTTTTGGGTTGGATACCGGAACCATTAAAGCAACGGTATTGATTGAGACTTTGCCCGCTGTATTTGAAATGGACGAGATACTGTTCAACTTAAAAGAGCATATCGTTGGTCTAAACTGCGGACGTTGGGACTATATCTTTAGCTACATTAAAACCTTACGTAAACACCCAGACCGCATTCTGCCAGATAGACAAGTGGTGACAATGGATAAACCCTTCCTGAAGGCTTATTCACAACTCCTAGTTAAAACGTGTCACCGTCGTGGGGCGTTTGCGATGGGCGGAATGGCCGCCTTTATTCCAGCCAAAGATCCGCAAGTGAACCAACAAGTTTTGGACAAGGTTCTGGGAGATAAATCTTTAGAAGCGAACAACGGACATGATGGAACGTGGGTCGCGCATCCAGGGCTTGCCGATACGGCAATGGCAGTGTTTGACCAAAAGTTGGGTGAACGCACCAATCAACTGAATGTACTACGAAAAGACGACAGCCCTATAACCGCACAGGTGTTGCTTGCTCCATGTGACGGTGCCATCACGGAGCAAGGTATGCGCCACAACATTCGAGTGGCATTGCAATATATAGAAGCGTGGATCTCAGGTAATGGCTGCGTTCCTATTTATGGATTAATGGAAGACGCGGCCACGGCTGAAATATCACGAGCTTCAATTTGGCAATGGATTCAGCACGAACAAAAATTGGATAACGGACAAGTTGTTACCAAGTCATTGTTCGAATCTTACCTGACTGAAGAGATCCAAGTTGTTCGTCAAGAAGTTGGAGAACAACGATTCATTAATGGTCGGTTTGAAGAAGCGTCTGCATTGATGTCAGATCTCACCACCAGCGATGAACTGACGAATTTCTTAACGGTTCCAGGCTACGATTATTTGCCGTAAATCATTGGATGCTTAGCTAGCTCCTATGTTTAGCCAACGCTAAGCGTACATTATAAAAAATGAACACGATTTATTACTAACAACGTGAAACAAAGAGTTCGAGGTCAGAGAGAGTTGTACTGACGGAGAAAAGGATGACAGATGCATGAAGCATCGTATTACTACAGAGGGATAGACCATGACATTAACTCGCCGCCAACAAATCGAAGCTCTAGAGAAAGACTGGGCAACTAATCCACGCTGGAATAACGTAAAGCGTACTTACACAGCAGAAGAAGTGGTTGAACTTCGTGGTTCAGTGACGCCTGCCAATACTATCGCCCAACGTGGTGCTGATAAATTATGGTCTTTGGTCAACGGGTCATCTAAAAAAGGTTATGTAAACTGTTTGGGTGCACTGACTGGTGGTCAAGCGGTTCAGCAAGCCAAAGCGGGTATCGAAGCGATTTACCTATCAGGTTGGCAAGTTGCTGCAGATAACAATACGGCATCAACCATGTATCCTGATCAATCTTTATACCCTGTAGATTCAGTACCTTCAGTGGTTAAACGCATTAACAATTCATTCCGACGTGCAGACCAAATTCAGTGGGCTGGTGGTAAGAGCCCAGAAGATGAAGGTGGTATTGATTACTTCCTACCTATCGTTGCGGATGCTGAAGCAGGATTTGGTGGTGTTCTTAATGCCTACGAGCTGATGAAAAACATGATTGAATCCGGTGCTGCTGGGGTTCACTTTGAAGACCAATTAGCATCAGTGAAAAAATGTGGTCACATGGGTGGTAAAGTACTGGTCCCGACTCAAGAAGCGGTACAAAAACTGATTGCGGCACGTTTAGCCGCTGATGTTTCAGGCACGACAACACTTGTGATTGCGCGTACTGATGCTAACGCTGCGGATCTTCTGACTTCCGATTGTGACCCGTACGATCGCGACTTCATTCAAGGTGAGCGAACCGCTGAAGGTTTCTACCGAGTGAAAGCGGGCATCGACCAAGCTATCTCTCGTGGCCTAGCTTACGCGCCATATGCAGATTTGATCTGGTGTGAAACGGCAAAACCGTGTTTGGAAGAAGCACGTAAATTTGCTGAAGCAGTACATGCAGAATACCCAGACCAGCTATTGGCATATAACTGCTCACCATCGTTTAACTGGGAGAAAAATCTAGACTCAGAAACGATTGCAAAATTCCAGCAAGAGCTTGCGGATATGGGCTACAAATACCAGTTCATTACATTGGCAGGTATCCACAATATGTGGTTTAACATGTTCGAATTAGCTCATGCCTATGCGCAAGGTGAAGGTATGCGTCATTATGTAGAGAAAGTACAGCGCCCTGAGTTTGAAGCGGCAGAAAAAGGTTACACATTTGTGGCGCATCAACAAGAAGTGGGTACAGGATACTTTGACCGTATGACCAATACGATTCAAGGTGGCAACTCTTCGGTGACGGCACTGACAGGATCAACAGAAGAAGAGCAATTCTAGCGATAGCTTTACTCTTACAACCCATCTGAGCGGCGATCTAGCCGCTCTTTTTTATGCTGACATATCGACTTTATTTGAGCGAGATATGGCAGCATCAAACATCAGTATCGACTTCTTCTGGCTCGGTATCTTCTTGTAGCTCAAGCAAATTGATGGCAATAGTGACAAAATCACTGTCAGTAATAATTCCGACTAACTCTCCATCTTCCACCACAGGTAAGCAGCCAACTTTGTGCTTTTGCATATAAGTGGCACTCTCTTTTAACCCTGCTCTTGGCTCTACAGTCATGATATTACGATGCATCACCTCATTGAGAGGGGTCGATAGAGTATAAGATTGTGAGCTTGGAATGTTTTGCAGGCTAGACTCTTGAGCGGCAAGAATATCACGTTGAGTAACCACGCCGAGCAGTCTTCTTTCAGCGTCCACAACAGGAATGTGGCGGATATCTAAGGCTTCCATTGTACTCTTAGCTTCGGCTAACGAATGTGATCGTAATAGAGTGTGAGGGTTACGAGTCATCATGTCTTCGACTTTGATCATCACGATCTCCTTTTATGGGTTGGTGTAGTTTAACTATAGGTTTTTATTGTCTTAATATCTGGGAGCTAACTCATTTTTATTGAGCTTTATGCAACGAATTAGATTGCGATCAAGTTTACGATAGGAGCAAGTTTTACCCTTAGTTACCATTATCCCTTCGAACAATCCTTGCTATTGCGTTTTGTCTGCCTATACTACTCCACTGCGAAATTTTTACTCGCAACCCTTTATTTATCAACCAAACAAGATAAGTCGCATGCAAGTTTCTGATTTTCATTTTGAATTACCTGATGAGCTGATAGCTCGTTACCCTCAAGCGGAACGTACCGCGAGTCGCCTTCTACAATTAGATGGAAATACTGGAACCTTGAGTGATGGTTCATTTAAAGACGTATTAGATCTTGTTCAACCGGGTGATTTAGTTGTTTTTAATAATACACGAGTGATTCCAGCTCGGCTGTTTGGTCGTAAAGAGTCTGGCGGTAAGCTAGAAGTCTTAGTCGAACGTATGATTGATGAGAAAAGCATTCTTGCTCACGTACGTTGCTCTAAATCACCTAAGCCAGGTACTACTCTATTCCTTGGTGAACATGATGAGTACCAAGCTGAAATGGTCGCACGCCATGATGCTCTGTTTGAGATCCGCTTTACCTCTGATCAAAGTGTATTAGAGATTTTAAATGCGGTTGGTCATATGCCATTACCGCCTTATATTGATCGTCCTGATGAAGACGCAGATAAAGAGCGTTATCAGACGGTATATAACAAAAAGCCGGGTGCCGTTGCAGCACCAACAGCAGGTTTACACTTTGATGAGCAGCTACTAGAGCAGATCAAAGATAAAGGTGTCGAGTTTGCTTACGTTACTTTGCATGTTGGAGCGGGTACATTCCAGCCAGTAAAAGTGGATAATATCCATGATCACCACATGCATGCTGAGTACGTAGAAGTACCACAAGAGGTTGTGGATGCGATTGCTGCGACAAAAGCTCGTGGCGGACGTGTCATCGCGGTTGGGACGACATCTGTTCGTTCATTAGAGAGTGCTGCTCAAGATGCACTGAAAAAAGGTACTGAGCTCGTTCCATTTTTTGGCGACACAGAAATCTTTATTTTCCCAGGCTACGAGTATCAATTGGTTGATTGTTTGATCACCAACTTTCACTTGCCTGAGTCAACATTAATTATGCTTGTTAGTGCTTTTGCAGACTACGACAAAGTGATGGCCGCTTACGATCATGCCGTTAAAAATGAATACCGCTTCTTCAGTTATGGCGATGCGATGTTCATCAATAAGAAAACGAAATAATCATCACTCGTAAATTCCCGGATTTCGTGGCATTTTCGAGAAAAAAAGTTTAATAGTCGAGTGCTAGCATTGAGCTAGGAAGGGAAGGTAACTTTACTTCTCGCAAGGATAAGCGACCGCTCTCGGTAGGGTGAATAACCCAGTAAAATCGTCAGATTGTTTCTCTGGCATATTGGAGGTCTCGTGAGATTAAAGTACGAACTTAAAAAAACAAATGGTAACGCACGTCGTGGTCAACTTCAGTTTGAACGCGGTACAGTAGAAACACCAGCATTCATGCCTGTAGGTACTTACGGTACTGTGAAAGGTATGACACCGGAAGAAGTGAAAGACACTGGTGCAGAAATTCTGCTTGGTAACACTTTCCACCTTTGGTTACGCCCTGGTCAAGAGATCATGAAATTACATGGTGATCTCCATGACTTCATGAACTGGAAAGGCCCAATCCTAACCGATTCAGGCGGTTTCCAAGTATTCAGCTTAGGTAAGACTCGTAAAATTACCGAAGAAGGTGTTCATTTCCGTAGCCCTGTGAACGGCGATAAGATCTTTATGGATGCTGAGAAATCAATGCAAATCCAATACGATCTTGGTTCTGATATCGTGATGATCTTCGACGAATGTACGCCATTCCCGGCAACCCACGATGAAGCTCGTATTTCAATGGAGCGTTCTATTCGTTGGGCGGACCGTAGCCGTAATGAATTTGATCGCCAAGACAACACCAATTCACTATTTGGTATTGTACAAGGTGGTGTTTACGAAGATCTACGTGATGTGTCTGTTGAAGCGCTAACTAAAATTGGCTTCGATGGTTACGCTGTCGGTGGTTTAGCGGTAGGCGAACCTAAAGAAGACATGCACCGTATTCTTGAGCATACTTGCCCACAACTACCTGAAGATAAGCCTCGCTACCTGATGGGCGTAGGCAAACCTGAAGATCTCGTTGAAGGCGTTCGTCGTGGTATCGATATGTTCGACTGCGTAATGCCGACTCGAAATGCTCGAAATGGACACCTATTTGTGACTGGCGGTGTGATCAAGATCCGTAATGCGAAACATAAAACGGATACAACACCACTAGATCCACAGTGTGACTGTTACACTTGCAGCAACTATTCAAAATCATATCTACACCACCTAGATCGTTGTAATGAGATCTTAGGTGCAAGACTGAATACTATTCATAACCTACGTTACTACCAACGTTTGATGCAAAGTATCCGTAACGCGATCGATGAAGACCGTTTTGATGCATTTGTAGAAGAATTTTACGCTCGTCGTGATCGTGAAGTTCCACCAATGAATAAATAATTTGTCTCTATCGCCCTATTTTTGCGACCTCAATCTCTAAACTAGACTTTGAAGCCTTGAAAATAGGGCGGTGCAGCCCAATTAGTTGGATTATCAATAAAAATTAAATAGAGGATGTTTTTAAATGTTTATTTCTCAAGCTCACGCAGCTGCTGAAGGCGCTGCACAAGGTGGCGGTTTCGAAATGCTAATCATGCTAGGCATGTTCGCAGTAATCTTCTACTTCATGATTTACCGTCCACAAGCGAAACGTGTAAAAGAGCACAAAAGCTTAATGAGCGCGATGGGTAAAGGCGACGAAGTACTGACTAGTGGCGGCCTTGTAGGCAAAATTACGAAAATCGCTGAAGACAATGACTACGTGTCAATTGCACTTAACGATAATAACGAAGTTGTGATCAAAAAAGATTTCGTTACTGCAGTGCTACCTAAAGGTACGCTTAAGTCTCTATAACAGCTAGAGGATCCTCGCTGTGCTAAACCGTTACCCGTTATGGAAGTATCTAATGGTGGTGTTCTCCATCGCCATTGCAGCGTTATACGCTCTTCCAAATATATACGGTGAAGATCCGGCGATTCAAGTCACAGGGGTGCGTGGCGCCTCTGTAGATATGTCGACGCTGGATGCTGTCACCGAAGCTCTTGATGAAAAGAGCTTATCTCATAAATCCGTTGCTCTAGAAAACGGTTCTATTCTTGTTCGTTTTACCGATACTGACACCCAAATTAGTGCTCGCGATATCATTAGTGAAGCATTAGGCAAAGATGTCATTGTTGCCCTTAACTTAGCGGCTTCTACCCCGGATTGGCTTGAGTCTATTGGTGCTGCACCAATGAAACTTGGCCTTGATTTACGTGGTGGTGTTCACTTCTTAATGGAAGTGGATATGGATGCTGCGATGGGTAAGCTTGTTGGACAGCAAGAAGAAGCCTTTAGAAGTGAACTGCGTGAAGAAAAAATTCGTTACCGCTCTATTCGCCCATCGGGTAAAGACGCGGTAGAAGTATTACTTCGCAATGAAGAGCAACTCTCTCAAGCTAAACAAAGCCTTGCATCAAAACACCAAGATATGACGTTTGAAGAGTCAGTATCAAATGGTCGTTTTGCGCTGGTGGCTAAGTTTACGGAAGCTCGCCTTCAAGAGATTCGTAACTACGCTGTTGAGCAGAATATTACTATTTTGCGTAATCGTGTAAACGAACTTGGTGTTGCTGAACCTCTTGTTCAACGTCAAGGTGCAAGCCGAATCGTTGTGGAATTGCCTGGTGTTCAAGATACTGCTCGCGCTAAAGAAATTTTAGGTGCAACAGCGACCCTTGAATTCCGTGAAGTGGATGACAAAGCTGACTTAGCAGCAGCGGCAAGTGGCCGAGCGCCTGCTGGAAGCGAAATCAAACAAGATCGTAATGGTCGCCCTGTCGTACTGAAGAAACGTGTAATCCTTGGTGGTTCAAGCATTACAGACGCAAGTTCAAGCGTTGATGAGTACGGTCGTCCACAAGTGAATATCTCACTTGATAGTGAAGGTGGCAGCAAAATGTCAGCGTTCTCACGTAAAAACATCGGTAAGCTTATGGCAACCGTATTTGCTGAGTACAAAGACAGTGGGCGTAAAAACCCAGAAGGCAGCGTTATCCTGACTAAGCATGAAGAGGTGATCAACCAAGCAACGATTCAATCAACGCTTGGCCGTAGTTTCCGAATTACAGGCATTGATTCAGCGTCAGAAGCTCATAACTTAGCTCTGCTACTTCGTGCTGGTGCTCTTATTGCTCCAATCTCAATCGTTGAAGAGCGCACAATTGGTCCATCTATGGGTCAACAGAACATCGATATGGGTGTGATGGCGTGTGTTTGGGGTATGGCGGCAGTTATGCTGTTTACTCTACTGTACTACCGTAAGTTTGGCTTAATTGCGAACATGGCACTAATGGCAAACCTAGTATTGATCATCGGTGTCATGTCGATGATCCCTGGGGCAACCATGACGCTTCCTGGTATCGCTGGTATCGTTTTGACCGTTGGTATGGCGGTGGATGCGAACGTGCTGATATTTGAGCGTATTCGTGAAGAGCTACGTGATGGACGTAATCCACAACAAGCGATTCACCAAGGTTACGCCAATGCATTCAGTACTATTGCCGATGCGAACATTACGACCTTAATTACAGCAATTATTTTGTTTGCTGTAGGTACAGGTGCAATCAAAGGTTTCGCCGTGACTCTGTCTATCGGTATTCTGACTTCTATGTTTACCGCTATTGTTGGAACGCGTTGTGTCGTGAACCTGCTATATGGTGGCAAACGTATCGATAAACTGTCGATCTAAGCTAAGGGAAATGTGATGTTTCAGATTTTGAAAGCAGACAAAACGATCGACTTTATGCGTTGGTCTAAATTTGCCTTTGCTTTTTCTATAATCATGATTGGTGCTGCAATCTTTACTCTTTCAACAAAATGGTTGAATTGGGGTTTAGATTTTACGGGCGGTACTCTGATTGAAGTTGGTTTTGAGCAACCAGCAAACCTAGAAGATATTCGTGGTGCTTTACAGGCAAAAGGTTTTGGCGATGCAACGGTACAAAACTTTGGTTCTGCTCGTGAAGTAATGGTTCGTTTGCGTCCAAGAGATGACCTTCAAGGTGAAACTCTTGGTAACCAGATTCTATCAGCGATTGAAGATGGAACTGGCGAAAGCGTAGAGATGCGCCGTATCGAGTTTGTTGGTCCTAACGTTGGCGATGAACTAACTGAAGCGGGTGGTTTAGCCATTATCGTTTCATTAATCTGTATTTTGATATACGTATCAATGCGTTTTGAGTGGCGTCTTGCTGCTGGTGCGGTACTCGCATTAACGCACGATGTTATTATCACGCTGGGTGTATTCTCCATCATGCAGATTGAAGTGGACTTAACGATTGTGGCAGCACTATTGACGGTAGTGGGGTACTCCCTCAACGATACCATCGTAGTATTTGACCGTATCCGTGAAAACTTCCGCAAAATGCGTAAAGGTGAGTCTGCTGAAGTGATGAATAATTCAATCACACAAACATTAAGTCGTACTTTGATTACTTCCGGTACTACTTTGTTTGTTGTTATTGCATTGTTCGCACAAGGTGGGGCAATGATCCACGGCTTTGCAACGGCATTGCTGTTAGGTATCACTGTTGGTACTTACTCTTCTATCTATGTTGCATCTGCACTGGCTCTTAAACTAGGTATCACTCGTGAACACCTAATGCCACCACAGATTGACAAAGAAGGCGCTGAATTTGACGAGATGCCTTAACGAGAGTTAACTCATCTAGACAAGTTGTCACAAAAAGCCGCTGAGAAATCAGCGGCTTTTTATTTGCTTGTCACTTTTTGTTTGCTTGCCGCTATTTCATCAGAACCATGCATAAAAGCTTCATTTCAAAGATGGCACTATAAGATTCAAGTTTAAATCAGAAAGGACTCAGTAATAGGCATAAAAAAACGCCCGCATATTGCTATGCGGGCGTTTACAATTTTGAGTAAGTTAAATTACTTACAGATAGCTTCGTTACCGTGTTCACGGATAGTCTTAAGCATACACTTAACACCGCGGGCACTTGATGCAACGATATTGCCAGACTTCATGTACTCAGTACCACCAGCAAAGTCAGTCAGGATAGCGCCAGATTCACGAGCAATAAGCTCAGCAGCAGCAAGATCCCAAGGTTTCAAACCTAGTTCGAAGTAACCATCAACACGGCCAGCGGCTAGGTAGCATAAGTCTAGCGCTACAGAACCTGTACGACGGAAATCAGAACAATCAGTAAATAGAGCAGAAAGAATTTTTAGGTAGCTTTCAGAGTGCTGCTTTTGATTGTAAGGGAAACCTGTCGCAAGAACAGAACCTTGAAGGTCTTTAAGTTGAGATACACGTAGACGAGCATTGTTTAGTTGAGCGCCAGCACCACGTTGAGCTGTGAATAGTTCATTTAGCATTGGGTCATAAACACAAGCGACTTCAGTTTTACCGTTGATACGAACAGCGATAGATACTGAGAAGTGTGGGAAGCCTTTTACGAAGTTATTCGTGCCATCCAGTGGGTTGATAATCCATTGTACACTTGAATCAGAGCCTTCGATAAGGCCGCTTTCTTCCGCAATCGTGCTGTGATCTGGGTAAGAAGCTTTGATAGTTTCAAGAATAAGGTATTCAGCTTCTTCATTGATATTAGTAATAAATGAGTTATTACCTTTTTGAGTGATCTCAATTTTATCAACAGTTTCTAACGATTTAGCAATATGATTGCCTGCTTTACGCGCAGCGCGTATAGCAATATTTAGCATAGGATGCATAAGGATTTTCCCAACGGATGTTAAAGAACGATTTAAAGCGGCGGGGAGTATACCAAACTTTTATTAAAAAGGAAGTGGTTATTTAATGAGCTTTTCAATCGAATGACAGATGAAAATTGTGATCTAGCGTGTTTAGTGAGTTTTTAAATGTCTTGAATGACAGGAGTATCGCGGTGGCTATATAAGCTTGTTTTGTTTTTTGTTATTATCTCGCGGTTTTAATTTTAGTGGTGTCGTCAAGTTATGTTAGACAATGTAAAAGTCGTTTTAGTAGGAACCTCTCATCCCGGTAACATTGGTTCAGCAGCTCGTGCAATGAAAGTTATGGGGCTTAACCAAATGGTATTGGTGGCTCCCCAGTGTGAAGTCGATTCACAGACGATGGCATTGGCTGCCGGGGCTGGGGATATTGCAATGAACGCTCAAATCGTTGAGACGTTAGATGAGGCGATCGCAGATTGTGGCCTAGTTGTAGGGTCAAGTGCTCGTTCACGTACTTTAGAGTGGCCGATGCTAGAGCCGAGAGAGTGCGGTGAAAAGTTTTCCGTAGAGGGTGAAAAGCACCCAGTGGCACTTATTTTTGGTCGTGAGCGTACAGGTCTTACTAATGAAGAGCTGCAAAAATGTCACTTCCACGTTTGTATTCCGGCTAACCCTGAATACAGCTCCCTGAACTTAGCAATGGCAGTACAAACCTTAAGTTATGAAATTAGGGTTGCACATCTTGAAAGAGAGAAGAGCCAATATGCACCTCAAGAACAAGAAGAGTACCCACGTCACAAAGAGCTAGAAATGTTCTATGAGCACCTTGAAAAAGTGATGTTGGATACCCAATTCATCTCTAAGGATCAGCCTGGGCAAGTGATGAATAAATTACGTCGTTTATTTAGCCGAGCTAGACCAGAGTTACAAGAGATCAATACCTTAAGAGGTGTTTTGACCTCTGTAGAAAGAAGCATAAATAGCTCAAAATAGCCGCTTTTATATTAGGGTTAAATACTTGACTAAAACAGTCAAATAAATACTTGACTAAAATAGTCGGGTATGGAAAAATCGTATCCACATAATCAATGTGGATACGGTGATGGTATGAAACTTACATCTAAAGGAAGATATGCGGTGACAGCCATGCTGGATGTTGCATTGCATTCGACAAATAACCCCGTGCCTCTGGCTGATATTTCAGAGCGACAAGGTATTTCACTCTCATATTTAGAGCAGTTATTTTCCAAGTTACGTAAAGCGGGTTTAGTGGCAAGTGTACGTGGCCCTGGTGGTGGATATCGTTTAGGCGCAGATGCCAATGATATCGCGATTGGAACCGTGATTGCCGCCGTCGATGAATCAGTAGATGCAACTAAGTGCCATGGGCGAGAGGGTTGCCAGGGTGGCACTCGCTGTCTTACTCATACACTTTGGCGCGATTTAAGTTCACGCATTAGCGACTTCTTAAATAACATCACTCTTGGAGAGTTGATGGAAGATAATGAAGTGTTAGAAATTTCAGGCCGACAAGACATTGATCTTGCGGTAAATCATGGGTTTGCACAAAAAAATACAAGCACCGCTCCCATCGGTGTCAATGTTCGCTCATAAGCGACCATGTTTACATTGGAGTAGAGAATGAAACTGCCTATTTATTTTGACTATTCAGCAACATGTCCAGTAGATCCTCGAGTGGCTGAAAAGATGGTTCAATGCATGACGATGGACGGAAACTTTGGTAATCCGGCATCTCGTTCGCATCGCTATGGCTGGCAGGCTGAAGAAGCAGTTGATAACGCTCGTGAGCAGATCGCAGGTTTATTGAATGCAGACCCACGTGAAATCGTATTTACATCTGGTGCAACAGAATCAGATAACCTTGCGATAAAAGGTGCCGCGCACTTTTATGGTAAGAAAGGTAAGCATGTCATTACCTGCAAAACAGAACACAAAGCCGTATTAGATCCATGTCGCCAACTTGAGCGTGAAGGTTATGAAGTGACTTACCTTGCACCAGAAGCGAATGGCATCATCGATCTGAATAAGCTTCAAGAAGCAATGCGTGAAGACACCGTTCTTGTCTCTATCATGCACGTGAATAACGAAATTGGTGTGATTCAAGATATCTCATCAATTGGTGAAATGTGTCGTGAACGCAAAATCATTTTCCACGTCGATGCCGCACAATCAGCGGGTAAAATTCCACTAGACGTACAAGAGATGAAAGTGGATCTGATTTCACTATCAGCTCATAAAGTGTATGGACCTAAAGGCATTGGTGCGCTTTATGTTAGCCGTAAACCACGTATTCGCCTAGAAGCGCAAATGCATGGTGGTGGTCATGAGCGTGGTTTCCGTTCAGGTACTTTAGCGACGCACCAAATTGTGGGCATGGGTGAGGCTTTTGCCATTGCTAAACAAGATATGCAGTTCGATTTTGATCATGCTAAAGCGTTACGTGAGCGTTTACTCAACGGCGTGAAAGATCTTGAAGCCGTAACCGTTAACGGTGATTTGGACCAACGTGTTCCGCACAACCTTAACGTTAGCTTTGCCTTCGTCGAAGGTGAGTCGCTGCTTATGTCTCTTAAAGATCTTGCAGTGTCTTCAGGTTCAGCTTGTACATCAGCAAGTTTGGAACCGTCATATGTTCTACGTGCACTTGGTCTAAATGATGAATTAGCACATAGCTCAGTAAGATTTTCATTCGGCCGTTTTACTACGGAAGAAGAAGTGGACTACGCAATTGAACAAATTCGTGTAGCCGTAAATAAATTACGCGACATGTCTCCTCTATGGGATATGTATAAAGAAGGGATTGATCTGGACACTGTTGAGTGGGCGCATCACTAATCCCTAGTCAGTAGAGGAAGAGAGGAAACTATCATGGCTTATAGCGAAAAAGTAATTGATCACTACGAAAATCCACGCAACGTTGGTGCTTTTGATAAAGAAGACCCAAGTGTAGGTAGCGGCATGGTCGGTGCTCCAGCATGTGGCGATGTAATGAAACTACAAATCAAGGTAACACCAGAAGGTATTATCGAAGATGCGAAGTTTAAAACGTACGGTTGCGGTTCTGCGATTGCTTCTAGCTCACTGGTGACTGAGTGGGTTAAAGGTAAAAGCATTGACGAAGCGGCAGCAATCAAAAATGCAGAAATTGCAGAAGAGCTAGAATTGCCTCCAGTGAAAGTACACTGTTCAATTCTTGCCGAAGATGCAATTAAAGCGGCTGTTGCTGATTACAAAAAGAAACACGATTAATAACCTCGATTAATAACAATGGGAGGTGAAAGCCTCCTAAATGAATTCCACAGAAAATAGAACAAGGTTGTAGTATGGCCATCACAATGACAGAAGCAGCAGCAAGCCGAGTTAGAGCATTTCTAGATAATCGAGGCAAAGGCATCGGTTTGAGACTAGGTGTAAAAACGACGGGCTGTTCCGGCATGGCTTATGTTTTAGAATTTGTGGATGACTTGAATGAAGAAGACAAAACGTTTGAACATTCAGGTGTCACCGTTATTATCGACCCGAAAAGCTTGGTTTACCTAGATGGCACTGAGCTTGATTATGTGAAAGAAGGGCTTAACGAAGGCTTTGAATTCAACAACCCGAACGCGAAAAGCGAGTGTGGTTGTGGTGAAAGCTTTAACGTATAAATAGCCATTCCATATTAGCTAGGCTCTTAGCTAGGGCCTAGAACTTAGGACCTGATTTTTACATGAATCATTTTGAATTATTTGGGCTACCAATTCAGTTTTCACTGGATGGTAGCCTTCTTTCTTCGCAGTTTAGAGAACTGCAACGTCGTTTTCACCCAGATAACTTTGCGACGGCATCTGAGCGTGATCGCCTGCTTTCAGTTCAAAAAGCGGCGCAAATTAACGATGCATATCAAATATTAAAAAATCCCATTTCTCGTGCAGAGTACATGCTTTTATTGCAAAGTATTGATATTCGAGCAGAGCAGCAGACGATGCAAGATCCTGAGTTTCTAATGGAACAGATGGAACTACGTGAAGAGCTAGAAGATATCGCTGCAAGTGCTGATGTTGAAGATGCTGTATATGACTTTGATAGCAAAGTAAGCAAAATGTATAAGCAGCATTTAAAAGCCATAGAAGAAGAATTAGATCAAAACCTATGGATTCAAGCTGCGGATAGAGTAAGAAAGCTAAAGTTTGTTGCGAAATTAAAGCATGAAATAGAACTCGTCGAAGATCGTTTACTCGGTTAGTTTAGATAATAAGGACCAACCCATGGCACTACTCCAAATTGCAGAACCCGGCCAAAGCTCTGCACCTCATGAACATAAACTTGCCGTCGGTATCGACCTCGGTACGACTAACTCATTAGTGGCAAGTGTTCGTAGTGGAAACGCGACGACCCTATTGGATGAGCAACAGCGCAGTATTTTGCCATCGGTTGTTCATTACCCGGCAGCACAAAGCGATGCCGTGACGCACTCAGTCGGTCATGACGCACGTGCATTGGCGCAGACAGATCCAAAAAATACGATCATTTCAGTAAAACGTCTGATTGGTCGTTCATTAGCCGATATTCAATCTCGCTATCCTTCACTGCCTTACCAATTTGTTGCAAGTGATAACGGACTTCCAGTTTTAGAAACCGCGCAAGGGGCTAAAAACCCGATTCAAGTATCGGCGGATATTTTAAAAGCACTAACTCATCGCGCAGAGCAAACGCTCGGTGGTGAACTGTCTGGTGTGGTTATTACTGTCCCTGCTTATTTTGATGATGCCCAACGTGCGGGAACAAAAGATGCGGCAAACCTTGCTGGCTTACATGTTCTACGCCTACTAAACGAACCAACAGCAGCAGCCATTGCATACGGTCTCGATTCAGGTCAAGAAGGCGTTATTGCTGTTTACGATCTCGGTGGTGGTACTTTTGATATCTCCATTCTTCGCCTGTCGAAAGGTATCTTTGAAGTGTTGGCAACAGGCGGTGACTCAGCACTAGGTGGAGATGATTTTGACCACTTGATCGCTGAACATTTCCAAAGCCAAATCAATCTTGATGCTCCAATCACAGCGGAGCAGCAACGCCAGTTATTGGATGCTGCGACGGACGCTAAAATTGCCCTTTCAGATAGTGATATTGCCCAAGTAAGTGTACTCGGCTGGAATGGCTCATTAAGCCGTGACGAACTGAATGATATTTTACGACCACTTGTTAAAAAAACCTTATTGTCTTGCCGACGTGCGCTGAAAGATTCAGATGTAGATGCTGATGATGTACAGAACGTCGTGATGGTGGGCGGTTCAACAAGAACGCCATTAGTGCGTGACATGGTGGGTGACTTCTTTGGTAAAACACCTCTAACCAGCATTAACCCTGATGAAGTTGTCGCGATAGGCGCAGCGATTCAAGCGGATATTTTAGTAGGCAACAAACCTGATTCTGAAATGTTACTGCTAGACGTTATCCCATTGTCACTCGGTATTGAAACCATGGGTGGTTTGGTTGAAAAAATCATTCCACGCAATACCACTATCCCAGTAGCTAAAGCTCAAGAATTTACCACCTTTAAAGATGGGCAAACGGCAATGACCGTACACACCGTCCAAGGTGAACGAGAAATGGTAGACGATTGTCGCTCACTGGCTCGTTTTGCGCTTAAAGGTATTCCACCAATGGCGGCAGGTGCAGCGCATATCCGCGTGACATATCAAGTAGACGCTGATGGCCTACTGTCTGTTACTGCTATGGAGAAAAGCACTGGCGTTCAAGCGGAGATACAAGTTAAACCTTCCTATGGTTTAAGTGAGAATGAAGTCGCAAGCATGCTGAAAGATTCGATGACATACGCTCAAGAAGATATGGATGCACGTACTCTGGCAGAGCAAAAAGTGGAAGCGGACCGAGTCATAGAAGGCTTGATTGTTGCGATGAATGCGGATGGCGATGAACTGCTCTCAGAGACAGAAAAGCAAGCTTTGCTAGCCTCCATCGAATCATTGATTGAATTGCGAAATGGCCACAGTGCCGAAGCGATTGAATTAGGAATAAAAGAGACAGATAAAGCAAGCCAAGACTTTGCTTCTCGTCGTATGGACAAATCGATTCGAGCTGCTTTATCAGGGCAGTCAGTCAACGATATTTAATCGTTAATTTGACCAATATTAATTAGTTATATGAAGACCGAGATTAAGAATGCCTAAAATAATTGTTTTACCTCATGAAGATCTTTGCCCTGAAGGCGCAGTATTTGAAGCTCAAAAGGGCGAAACTGTTCTTGATGTAGCACTAAAAAATGGTATCGGAATTGAGCATGCATGTGAAAAATCATGCGCTTGTACCACTTGCCACGTGATCATCCGTGAAGGGTTTGACTCGCTAGAAGAGAGTGAAGAGCTGGAAGATGACATGCTAGATAAAGCATGGGGACTGGAGCCTGAATCTCGCTTAGGTTGCCAAGCCGTAGTAACCGATGAAGACCTTGTCGTTGAGATCCCTAAATACACATTGAACCACGCATCTGAAGATCATTAAGACGCGCTTCAACGTTAACGATAATTAAAGGAGTTGATTATGAGCTTAAGATGGACTGATTCGCGAGATATTGCGATTGAGCTTTGCGACTTATATCCAGACACCGATCCTAAAACCGTTCGCTTCACTGATTTACATCGATGGATCACGGAATTAGACGGATTTGAGGATGAACCCAATAACTCTAATGAGAAAATATTAGAAGCGGTAATTCTATGTTGGATGGATGAAGCGGATTAATTGAATGATTCGTGTTTTGAAAACGTAGCGCAGTTAACATTTCTTACTAAAAATAGCGGACCTTATGGTCCGTTTTTTTATCATAGCGACCTTTTATCTCTACAAAATGCTAACATCTAGCCAATATCACAAAGTAATCACACATGGCGTAGAAACGCTATCTCGGACAAGGAGAAACCATGTCTACACAGATGTCTGTATTTTTAAGTAAAGAAACTGCCCAGCCTCAGTGGGGAGAGAACGCAATTTTGTCATTTTCTGAAAATGGCGCAACGATTCACTTAAATGAGTCGCATGATTTTGGCGCCGTTCAACGCGCTGCACGTAAGTTAGACGGACAGGGCATTCAGTCTATTGCACTACAAGGCGAGGGCTGGAGCTTAGAAAGTGTCTGGGCCTTCCATCAAGGCTACCGTGGACCAAAGAAAAAAAACTATCTTGAGTGGGATTCACTTGCCGAGGGTGAACAAGCGGAGCTCGAAGCTCGAATCAAAGCGACCGATTGGACTCGCGATATCATCAATAAAAGCGCAGAAGAAGTAGCTCCCCGTCAACTTGCCACAATGGCCGCTGAGTTTATCAAGTCAGTCGCTCCAGAAGGCACAATTACCGCTAAAATCGTGAAAGACAAAGATCTTCTTACAGAAGGCTGGGAAGGCATTTATGCCGTTGGTCGCGGCTCTTCACGCACCTCAGCTATGCTGCAATTAGATTACAACCCAACAGGCGATGAAAATGCCCCTGTTTTCGCTTGTCTTGTGGGTAAAGGTATCACTTTTGATTCAGGCGGTTACAGCTTGAAACCATCTGGATTCATGACCGCAATGAAATCTGATATGGGCGGTGCTGGCACGATCACGGGTGGTTTTGCCCTTGCGATTAGCCGTGGCCTCAATAAGCGTGTGAAGCTTATCTTATGCTGCGCAGAGAATATGATTTCAGGCCGAGCATTGAAACTTGGTGATGTGATCACTTATAAAAATGGCAAAACCGTTGAAGTAATGAATACCGATGCGGAAGGTCGCTTAGTGCTAGCGGATGGTTTGCTGTACGCCAGTGCGCAAAGCCCTGCGTTAATCATTGACTGCGCAACACTCACCGGTGCCGCGAAAAACGCGCTGGGTAATGACTACCATGCACTACTGAGCTTTGATGATGAACTATCACATCAGGCGCTAACCAGTGCGGCTCAAGAGAAAGAAGGGCTATGGCCTCTACCTCTTGCCGATTTCCACCGTAGCATGTTGCCATCCAACTTTGCTGATCTCTCCAATATCAGCAGTGGCGATTACAGCCCTGGAGCAAGTACAGCCGCGGCATTCTTGTCTTACTTTGTGGATGATTACAAAAAAGGTTGGTTGCACTTTGACTGTGCTGGCACTTACCGTAAATCAGCGAATGATAAATGGGCGGCAGGCGCAACTGGTATGGGCGTTCGCACCTTAGCGAACATACTTATCGAACAAGCAAAATAATATTCAGGGACTCTCTGTTCGAGTCCCCATAACAACAAATGGAAGTAGAAGGGATACCTTATGGCTCTAGAAAAAACGTTTTCTATCGTTAAGCCCGATGCAGTAGAACGTAACTTAATTGGTGAAATTTATCACCGAATTGAAAAGTCAGGTCTAAGAATCATTGCCGCTAAAATGGTGCATTTGACAGAAGAGCAAGCGAGTGGCTTTTATGCTGAACATGAAGGCAAAGAGTTCTTCCCAGCATTAAAAGAGTTCATGACCTCTGGGCCTATCATGGTTCAAGTACTTGAAGGCGAAAATGCGATTGCTCGTTACCGTGAGCTGATGGGTAAAACAAACCCAGAAGAAGCAGCATGCGGAACGATTCGCGCCGATTACGCACTCAGCATGCGTTACAACTCAGTTCATGGTTCAGATAGCCCTGTATCGGCTGCTCGTGAAATTGAGTTCTTTTTCCCTGAATCTGAAATTTGCCCTCGCTAGAGTATTCAGTGGGTAATGAGTCATTAATATACCCAGTGACAGATTTATGACTAATAAAAAGGAAGCTTCGGTTTCCTTTTTTTGTCTCCGCTATTAAATATTGGGTGTGATTAAAAAATAACCAACATAAAATTAATGCCTTAACAAAGTCATGGATTTACAACTCTTGTTGTCCCCGAATAAAGGCTGTACAATTCGCGCCCTTAAATATCGTTCCATCATTGAGAGGCAACATGTCCACTGAAAAAGTAAATCTACTCGATTTTGATCGCAAAGGTCTGCGTAAATTTTTTGCTGAAGAGCTTGGCGAGAAAGCGTTCCGTGCCGATCAATTAATGAAGTGGATGTATCACTTTGGTGTCGATGATTTCGATGCAATGAACAATATTAATAAAAAGTTACGTGAAAAATTGAAGCATCGTACAGAAATCAAAGCACCTACTGTTGCAGATGCTCAATATTCTGAAGACGGCACCATCAAATGGGCAATGCGCGTTGGTGATCAAGATGTAGAAACGGTTTATATCCCAGACGGCGATCGAGCGACGTTATGCGTTTCTTCACAAGTGGGTTGTGCGCTTGAATGTAAATTCTGCTCAACTGGTCAGCAAGGTTTTAACCGTAACTTAAAAGTTTCGGAAATTGTCGGTCAAATCTGGCGTGCCGCTCGTGAAATTGGTTTAGAAAAAGAGACAGGTCGTCGTCCAATTACCAATGTCGTTATGATGGGTATGGGTGAGCCTCTTCTTAACATGAAAAACTTGATTCCATCGTTAGAAATCATGCTCGACGATCTTGGTTTCGCGTTATCAAAACGTCGTGTAACCGTATCAACGTCAGGTGTCGTTTCTGGTCTTGATCAAATGACTGATAACATCGATGTAGCCCTCGCTATTTCTTTGCATGCGCCAAATGATAAATTGCGTAGCGAAATTATGCCGATTAATGATCGTTGGGATATTGAAGCTTTCCTTGCGTCGGTACGCCGTTATATTGCCTCTTCAAATGCAAACCGTGGGCGTGTAACGGTTGAGTATGTACTGCTTGACCACGTCAACGACGACATGGATCACGCGCATGAATTGGCAGAACTATTGAAAGATACGCCTGCGAAAATCAACTTAATTCCGTTTAACCCTTACCCAGGCTCTCCATACAAGAAGCCAAGTAACTCTCGTATTGACCGTTTCATGAAAACGTTGATGCAATATGACTATACCGTTACGGTAAGAAAAACACGTGGTGACGACATCGATGCTGCATGTGGTCAGCTAGTGGGTGATGTGATCGATAGAACTAAGCGCACAAAGCAGAGACAAGCGGGTGAAACGATTCCTGTGAAAGCTGTGTAGAGCAATAAGCCGCTACAATCTGAAAAGCCAAAAGATGCACTCTTTTGGCTTTTTTGTATTTTAGGTCGCGGTTTTGGGGGATCATCGAGCTTTTTGTTAATTAAACACGCTGTTTATTCGGACATTTCCGTTAATTTTTGGACAAAAGTTTGAGTTCGCTGTAAATTCTAATGCAGAGTTTTTACCTTGTTATGAGATTCGCTTATCATGACTTTTTTACTTGGAAGTAAAAAATAAGTTTGATAGGGATTATCGGCAGCATGTAGAGAGTTTTAGAATCGTTAGTTTTCCGCTTAATAGACCACTATTTATCGATTTCACTTACTAACAATAAAACTTTTTTCAGCTGTAATACACGAGATCATTCATTTACATATCGTGAGCGTCAATACGCATATACCAATAAATAGAATTAAAAAGGTAGGCGTAGTGTTTAGTTCAGCTGACGATATCAGATTAAGAAGTACATTACAGATGACGACGGAACAAGAAAGCTGTACAGATCAAGCACCAGTACAAATAGAAGCTGGAACGCTACTGAAACAAAAACGTGAGCTGCTTGGGTTAAGCCAAAAGCAGATAGCCGATCGTTTAAGATTACGTATTTCGACCATCCAAAAAATAGAAAATAATGAATTTGAATCCGTTCAAGTGGCGACGTTTACTCGTGGCTACCTAAGATCATACGCTAAAGCTGTTTCTCTTGATGAAAAAGAAGTACTTTCCGCTCTTGATCATACTGGCGATGCTCAACATAAAGAGCAAGAGATGCAAAGTTTCTCGCGCAAAACCAAAGTAGAGAAGCATAACAACAGAATTATGAAGCTGACTTGGGGCATTTTCGCCATTATCGCGGGTATTTCCTCGCTATGGTGGTGGCAAAATCAGCAACAAGATACGCTGACCATATCATTGAATGAAACGACTGAGGCCACGGCTGAAGTTCAAGACGTAGCCGAACCAGCATCCGTAGATACGATCAGCACTGAATCAGAAGAGTTAGTTGCACCCGCTGTTGAAGATACACTATCTCAAAATGCAAATGATGTGACGTCAGAAGACCCTGCGACAAACAATATTGAAGCGGGCTCAGATTCAGCCGATTTATCTTCTAATACCGCCGAGCCTGAGCAGATCCAAGAGCCGGTAGTTCAAGATAATATGGCTCAGCCAACTGTGACGGCTACAATCAGCAAGCCAAGCACTGAATCGAACACTTCCGCTGACTCAAATGAGAAAGCGATTAGTATGACGTTTACATCGGACTGTTGGATCTTATTGAAAGATGCCAATGGAAAAACACTTTCTACGGGTGTTAAAAAAGCAGGGCAAACCATTCAATTGTCCGCGATTGGACCTGTAAAAGTGATTCTAGGTGCGCCAGAAGGCGTATCAATGACATTTGCGAGTGAACCTGTCGACCTTTCTGGGTATACTTCAGGGAAAGTAGCAAGATTCACCTTACCTTAGAAGCCAATATGCAATACGAATCCCCAATTATACGCCGTCCATCATCACGTATTTACGTTGGTGATGTGCCGATCGGTGATGGTGCGCCAATTGCGGTGCAATCCATGACCAACACAAGAACAACTGATGTTGAAGCAACGGTTGCTCAGATTAAAGCACTGCAAAATGTTGGTGCCGATATTGTTCGGGTTTCTGTCCCGACAATGGATGCAGCAGAAGCATTTAAGTTAATCAAACAACAAGTATCGATTCCTCTAGTTGCGGATATCCACTTTGATTACCGTATTGCCTTAAAAGTGGCGGAGTATGGTGTGGATTGTTTACGCATCAACCCTGGTAATATTGGGAGCGAAGAGCGTATTCGTAGTGTTGTTGACTGCGCTCGTGATAAAAACATTCCGATTCGTATCGGGGTTAACGGTGGCTCACTAGAAAAAGAAATTCAAGTGAAATACGGGGAACCAACGCCAGCTGCTTTAGTCGAATCAGCTATGCGTCATGTTGATATCTTAGATCGTCTGAACTTCGATCAATTTAAGGTCAGTGTGAAAGCGTCAGATGTCTTTTTAGCGGTTGAGTCCTATCGCTTGCTAGCAAAAGAGATTATCCAACCGCTCCATCTTGGTATTACCGAAGCGGGTGGTGCTCGTGCTGGCGCGGTTAAATCTTCTGTTGGCCTTGGTATGCTGTTAGCGGAAGGGATTGGCGATACGCTACGTATCTCTTTAGCGGCGGATCCTGTCGAAGAGATTAAAGTAGGTTTTGATATATTAAAATCCCTACGAATTCGTTCTCGCGGTATTAATTTTATCGCTTGTCCTAGCTGTGCTCGTCAAGAGTTTGATGTGATCAACACAGTGAACGCATTAGAAGAGCGTTTAGAAGATATTATTACCCCTATGGATGTCTCTATCATTGGCTGCGTCGTCAATGGCCCAGGTGAAGCGGAAGTTTCTCACATGGGAATCGCTGGTGGTAATAAGAAGAGTGCGTTCTATGAAGATGGTCAACGCCAAAAAGTCCGTTTCGATAATGATGATCTTGTAAATCAGCTAGAAACCAGAATTCGTGCTAAAGCGTCAATGCTTGATGAAAATAATCGCATTGATGTGAAAAGCGTAGAAGAATAATTACTCTCAACGAGATATTACGGTAAGTATTGTGGCAAAAACTATTCAAGCAATTCGAGGCATGAACGATTGTCTCCCAACTCAGTCTCCACTTTGGCAAAAAGTTGAAGGCGCAGTTAAAAATGTTATCAGCGCATATGGATACAACGAAGTTCGTATGCCAATCGTTGAGATGACGCATCTATTTAGCCGTGCAATTGGTGAAGTCACCGATGTGGTTGAAAAAGAGATGTACACATTTGAAGACCGTAATGGCGATAGCTTAACTTTACGTCCAGAAGGTACTGCGGGCTGTGTTCGCTCTGGTATCGAAAATGGCCTGCTGTATAACCAAGAGCAACGCCTTTGGTATATGGGGCCAATGTTCCGTCATGAGCGTCCACAAAAAGGTCGCTACCGTCAGTTCCACCAGTGCGGTGTAGAAGTGTTTGGTCTAAACGGCCCTGATGTTGATGCTGAGCTTATCATGATGACGGCTCGCTTATGGCGCGAACTTGGTATCGAGAAACATGTACGTTTAGAGCTTAACTCTATTGGTTCACAAGAAGATCGCGCGAACTACCGTACTGCTTTGATTGCATTCTTAGAGCAGCATATGGATGTACTCGACGAAGATTGCAAACGTCGTATGCACACTAATCCATTGCGTGTTTTAGATACTAAAAACCCAGCTGTTCAAGCGATTTTAGGGGATGCTCCAAAACTAGCAGAATATTTAGGCGAAGAGTCAAAACAACATTTTGCAGGTTTGTGTGAACTTCTTGACGCTGCGGGTATCGAATACCAAGTTAATCAGCGTTTAGTTCGTGGTTTAGATTACTACAACCGCACGGTGTTTGAGTGGATCACTGAAAGCTTAGGTGCTCAAGGCACTGTTTGTGGTGGTGGACGTTATGATGGCCTAGTTGAACAGCTTGGTGGTAAAGCAACACCTGCAGTTGGTTTTGCTATGGGCTTAGAGCGTCTCGTTCTGATGATGGAAACCCTAGAGCTGACGGATGTTCGCCGTAGTGTCGATGCTTATATCGTGACGTCTGGTGAAGGCACCATGATGGCAGGAATGAAGCTCGCAGAGCAACTACGAGAATCCATACCAGGTGTTCGAGTAATGAATCACTTTGGCGGTGGCAACTTTAAGAAGCAGTTTAAACGTGCAGATAAAGTTGGTGCCGTTGTGGTTATGATGCTTGGTGAGAGTGAAGTCGCAGACAATACCGTCGTCGTTAAAGATTTGGTTCGTGGAGAGCAAGAGATTGTTGCACAAACTGAAGCGGCAACGAAGCTAAGCAGCTTACTATAGAAAATATTTATTGAGGGGTGAGAATAAGCTCGTCCTTCAATGGTTAGAATTAGTCTGAAGTGATCAAATTGAATCCACTTTAGAAACAGAATAAAAGAGGACAGGAAGTGGAACTCTACGATAGCGAAGAACAACAAGTTGAAGCGATTAAAGATTGGTGGAAAGAGAACGGTAAAGCGGTAATTTTTGGTGCAGTTCTTGGCTTAGGCGGTCTTTTTGGCTGGCGCTACTACCAAGATGCAGCTCTTGAGGCTCGCGATCTTGCTTCTGAAAACTACATCAAAACCATCACCACACTGACTGAGCAAGGTGCAGACGCGCAAGCTCAAGTGCAAGGTTTTATTGATGAAAACCAAGATATCGAATATTCGGTATTAGCGGCACTTCAACTCGCAAAAGTTCAAGTAGATGCAGGCGAGTATGACAACGCGCTTAAGCAACTAGAGTGGGCGAAAGCGTCAACCAAAGATGCCGCTTTAGCTCCACTAGTTAGCTACCGCGTTGCTCGTATTCAAGCTGAGCAAGGTAATCTAGATGCAGCGATGGCTGAACTCAATACTATCACTGATGATAGCTGGACAGGTCGTGTTGCGGAACTTCGTGGTGATCTAGCACTTCGTCAAGGTGATAAAGACGCAGCTTACCGTGCTTACTCTGAGGCTCAACAAGCCGCTGATGCAAGCCAAGGCCTCAAATTTAAGCTTGATGATCTTGCTAAATAAGGGCAATCATTGATGAAAAAGATGTTCAACAAAGCTCTCCTCTGCGCTGTCGTCATTGGTACAATGGCAGGTTGCGCAAGTGAAGAAGATACGGTCATCATGGCTCCTGTGCCAGTGGTATCGAGCGAGTTTACGCCTAGCATCGACTGGTCTGCATCGATTGGTGATGGTGTCGGGCACTATTTCTCGAAGTTAACGCCAGAATTAGCTTACAACAAAATCTTTGTCGCAAGTCGCGATGGTGTTGTCAAAGCATTAGATCCTGAAACGGGCAAAGCGATTTGGGAATCGGATCTTGAACAAGATGTGATTGCTCGTTTATCCGGTGGTTTAGTTGCCGCTTACGGTCAAGTTTACATCGGTAGTGAGAATGGTGAAGTCATTGCTTTGAACCAAGAAACGGGTGAAGAAGCGTGGCGTGCTGAAGTGAATGGGGAAGTATTAGCGGCACCTGTGGCCGAAAATAACTTAATCATTGTTCATACCAGTCGCGGAATGTTAATTGCGCTAGATAAAGAGAATGGTGAGCAGAAGTGGACGATCAGCACCGACGTTCCTAACTTAACATTGCGTGGTGATAGCTCTCCCGTTGCGGTTTCAGGCGGCGTGTTCTGGGGAACGGCAAACGGACGTTTAGCCGCAGCCATTGTTGAACGTGGTCAACTAATTTGGCAACAACCCGTTGGAACACCAAAAGGCGCGACTGAAATTGATCGGTTGGTTGATGTCGATGCTTCTCCGATTGTGTTAGGTGGAAAGCTGTATACCGTTGGTATTAATGGTCAGTTAATGTCGATTGATCTTCGTTCTGGAAAGCCAGTTTGGAAGCGTAACTACTCTTCTGCTATCGATATGGGAAGTGACGGGCGAAGCTTGTTTGTTGTGACGGATAAAGATCATATCGCAGCGGTAGATGCTCGAAGTGGTACAGAGCTTTGGAGCAATGATCAGTTAGAAAACAGACTGCTAACGGCACCTAGCCTTATTAATGGCTATGTCGTTGTGGGTGACAGCGAAGGCTATCTACACTGGATCGATCGTAACTCTGGTGAGTTTGTCGCACAGCAATTTGTCGATAACAGTGGTTTTGCCATTGGTCCTATAGAACTGGAAAATGGTTATTTAATCGTCACACGTGATGGTGATGTAAAGAAACTGCAGATCAAATAAGATAACGTGATATAATTCACATTCGGCTCCTAGTTGGTAACAGCTAGGAGCTGTTTTATTACTGAAATATGGATATCAGTAAAATAAAATATTGTGTGGTTATAGGTAAATACACCAAGAATGGTATTAGAATTTACCTATAACTACATCAGACTAGAAAATTTTAGAGGTTGTTATGGTTCCTGTTGTTGCTCTTGTTGGGCGTCCTAATGTAGGTAAATCTACGTTATTTAACCGTTTGACGCGTACTCGTGATGCGTTGGTTGCGGATTTCCCTGGTTTAACACGAGACCGTAAGTATGGCCATGCTCATTTGGGTGAACATGATTTCATCGTAATCGATACTGGCGGTATTGATGGAACGGAAGATGGTGTTGAAACTAAAATGGCTGAGCAGTCGCTAGCGGCGATTGATGAAGCTGATGTTGTGCTATTTATGGTAGATGGCCGTGCGGGTCTGACACCTTCTGATGAAGCCATTGCAACGCATTTACGTAAAATTGAAAAGCCATTCATGCTTGTCGTGAATAAAGTGGATGGTATTGATGCGGATGCTGCTTGTGTTGAGTTCTGGAAACTTGGCGTATCAGATATGTATCAAATTGCCGCGGCTCATGGCCGTGGTGTGACGGCGATGATTGATCTTGCGCTGACACCATTTGCTGAAAAACTTCAGAATGAAAGTGGCGAAATTGTTGATCTTACAGATATTGAAGATGCTGAAGAAGAGCAACTTGAATACACTGAAGCTGAGGCTGAAGAAGAGTACAAACGTCTACAAGAGCAACCAATTAAACTCGCAATCATTGGTCGCCCAAACGTAGGTAAATCAACACTGACTAACCGTATTCTGGGTGAAGAACGCGTTGTGGTATACGATATGCCAGGTACGACACGTGACTCTATCTATATCCCAATGCAACGTGATGAGCGTGAATACGTATTGATCGATACGGCGGGTGTTCGTCGTCGTAAGAATATCAATGAAACAGTAGAAAAATTCTCAGTAGTGAAAACACTGAAAGCCGTTGAAGATGCAAACGTTGTGTTGCTGATCATTGATGCTCGTGAAAATATTTCAGATCAAGATCTCAGCTTACTGGGCTTTGCTCTGAACTCTGGTCGTTCTATTGTTCTGGCCATTAATAAATGGGACGGTTTGGATACCGATACAAAAGAGAGCGTGAAGAAAGAGCTCGATCGCCGTTTAGGCTTTGTTGATTTTGCTCGTATTCACTTTATCTCAGCTCTACACGGTACAGGTGTTGGTCACTTGTTCGAATCTGTGCAAGAAGCTTACAAATCAGCGACGACACGTGTTGGTACTTCTGTTCTAACTCGTATAATGAAAATGGCAACGGATGATCACCAACCACCATTGGTTCGTGGACGTCGTGTTAAACTGAAATACGCGCATGCGGGTGGTTACAACCCTCCAATCGTTGTTGTTCACGGAAACCAAGTTAAGTCGCTTCCTGATTCGTACAAACGTTACTTAATGAACTACTACCGTCGTTCTTTGGAAATCATGGGTACACCAATTCGTATTCAGTTCCAAAACAGTGACAACCCGTTTGAAGGTAAAACAAATAAAATGACATTATCTCAAGAACGTCAACGTAAACGCGTGATGGGAATGATGAAAGGCCGTAAGAAGTAGTTACCGGTCAAATGTGAAATGAATAAAAAAAGCGCCTTCGTTATGTAGATAACGGGCGCTTTTTGTCTATCTGAAGGCGATAATTCTCCTCGGTAGCGACGAACACTAATTTAAGAAGGTTATGCCATGCAAATAAGACCAACAAAAACCATGTTTTGCCACAATATTTGGCAGCTAGAGTCTGAAGTTCAACTAGTAAGCAGACAAAATGATCAGACTTACATTGTTGTAAGCGAGACGCCATTTCACCCTGTCAGTCATATTTGGCCAGATCATCCGGCAGATAAAGGAACGATCAGTTTTGGCGAACATGAATATTGTGTGGCAGATTGTCAGGTTGGGGCGGTTGAACATGAAAGTGGGACATTGTATGTAGGGAAAGCGATCCCTGTAAAACGCGACACCGACGGTTGGAGCTTTGTTGTCGTTCACTGCTTGTCTGGCTCAGAAGCTGATTTAAATGTAGGAAATGTCGTTTGCCTTAATGTTGATAAAGAATACCAACAGAGCTTAAGCCGTGGGCATAGTGCAGGCCACATTGCTTTTTTAGCACTGAACAAGGTACTTGCGCAGAGCTACTGGCGAAAAGATGCAGATCGAAAAGATCCTTTAGGGCATTTTGACTTTAATAGCTACGCACAAGAAACCAGTTTTGTGACACCTGACCGATGCGATGATGTGTATCGACTTGGAAAAACATTAAAAAAGCGTGGGCTTAATACGGCAGAAGTTTTTACTGAATTGGCGGATATTGAAGTAAAAGTTAATCAACAAATTGGTGAATGGTTATCAACAGAGAGTATGGTCAGCATGAGACTAGAAGGTGAAAGCTTAACGGACTCTAGATATTGGCAATGGCAACTCCCAGGGCATGATTTAGCGGTTATACCTTGCGGTGGAAGTCATATTTCATCGACGTCCGAGTTGGGTTCAATCTGTGTTTCTCTTATCCAGAAAGATGCACAAAATATTGAAATGCACACCCATGTAAAAACGATATAAGCCATACTCCGACCTTTTTAATATGCTGAAAATACTTTAACAAACATTATTATTTAGAGTTTTTGTCTGCTCAAAATTGAAATGCAGCATATGTAACTTATGCTTTCGGTGTGTGGTGATATAAATATTCTTTTAGGGGTAGATCGCTGATCAATCTAGATAAAGCAAAAGATCATATAACGATCTTTCACTCTGTATCGCTGTACGATACTTATGCTATCATCGCGTCGCAATAGATCATGATGAGTTCATCGAAATAATAAATAGCAGAAAGCAGTTTAAGTATGGAATACCTTTTTTTATTAGACGCGCACCGTTCGGTGAACGTATTACTGCATAAATTAGCCCTTGGTATGGAACGAACGGTACTGAATCGAGAAATCATACAGTTGACTGAACATCTGTTTGGAAAACGTAAAGCATCGATATTAATGCTCAATTCAGAATCTGGAACCTTGCATCTTGAATACGCTCCCAATTTGCCTAGCTTTTATAGTCAAGCCATTGAAGGTGTCGCTATCGGTGAGAATGTTGGTTCGTGTGGTGCTGCTGCTTTCTTAAAAAAACCGATTATTGTCGATGATATTAATACACATCCCAACTGGTCCCCATTCACCGAGTTGACTCAACAGGCAAATCTGCATGCATGTTGGTCAGTTCCTATCATGACCTCTAAAGGCTCAGTATTAGGAACATTTGCTATTTATAGTGAGTATCCATCCATACCGAATGAATTTGAGTTAGAGATTTTAGATTTATTAGCCTCGTTGTACTCTGTTGCCTTAGAGAAGTATGAACTGGAAGTACAGCTAAAATTTCATGCAGACAGAGATTCGCTGACTCATTGTTATAATCGCCGAGCTTTATTGAAGAAAGCGTCACTGCTTCTTAAAGAGCGCTGCTTTGGTCAGAAGATAATGGCCTGTTTGTTCATTGATATAGATAAATTTAAGTATATTAATGACACTTTTGGTCACCAATTAGGCGATGAAATCTTAATAAAAGTGGCTGATACATTAACGGATTCAATGGTGCACTGTGCCAAAATTGGGCGCTATGGTGGTGATGAGTTTGTCGCATTTAGCTGTTTTACTTCGGAGCAAGAGGCTCAACAGTTTCTTCTTTATCTGAATGAACAGTTAGCAGCTGTATTAAACGTGAATAATCATCAATTTTCAGTGAGTGTTGGCATGGCATGTAGTAAGCAAAATGAAGAGGTTGATCTGCCTTTTCTCATTGCTCAAGCCGACAAAAATATGTACAAAATTAAACAGAATAAAGTGAAGTGGTGATCTTATGAGTGGAAATATTTGCCCGAAGTGCGAACAAGAATTAGATTGGGATGGCCGTTACGTATGTAAACCTTGCAATCAACACTGGACAAAATCTGCGTTTTGCCCTGAGTGTGATGCGGAGTTAGAAAAGCTTCAAGCCTGTGGAGCCGCGAGTTACTTCTGTAATGCAGCATGTAATGAATTGAAGTCTAAATCGCGGGTTAAGTTCGTATTTTCAGCCGTTGAGTAGTGTTGTCTTTCACGGAGTTGAGAAAAAAGCCTAAATATCTTCTCCTGTTTTCAGAGATATTTAGGCTTTTTCATTTAAGTTGGAAATGATTCGCTTTCTAGCTTGAAGCCGGAGTGATTGAGACGACACTTGAGTGGATAATACCATCTTCTATTTGTGTGGTAAGTGCTTCACCCACCGATACATCTTTCACCGATGCGATAACACGATTATCGTTATCTGCAGAGTGCGTAATTGAATACCCACGCTTGAGTGTCGCTAAAGGACTCACGGTTTCAAGCTTCTCTGCTGCCATCGCAAGTTGGTGCCTTGTCGTCAATAGCTTGCGATCCATTGCGTCCAACAAGCTCTGCTCAGCCTTCTGCATTTTTAGTTTTTGCTCGGCCAATCGCCTAATTGGAGAGTTAAGCTGTAAACGATGCTGTTTTCGTTCAACACCTTGTTGATGCCCAGAAATAAATCTTTGAATAGAAAGGTTTAATCTGTTTTCCAGATCATCTAGTTGCTGGCTCTGACGTTCCAATTGATAGCTAGGGTGGTGTTTCTCTAGCGTATGCGATAAGTGCTGAATTTGATGGCGTTGATCTGATAAGTAGATCTGTATCGCGGAAGTAAGCTTTTGTCTTCTACTATCAATAGACTGAGTTTTGTTGCCTTGATCTCTACTGACTAATTCTGCAGCAGCGGAAGGAGTAGGAGCACGCATATCGGCAACAAAATCAGCAATAGTAACGTCGACTTCATGCCCAACGGCACTAATGATTGGGATTCTACTCGCAGCAATTGTGCGGGCAACGATCTCGTTATTAAAGCACCATAGATCTTCTAGAGAGCCACCGCCACGACCAACGATCAATACATCACATTCATCACGTTCATTTGCTCGTCCAATCGCCTGGGCTATTTGAATGGAGGCACTATCGCCTTGCACCATGGTTGGGTAAACAATGACTGGCAAGCTAGGATCTCGTCGTTTGAGCACATCTAGGATGTCAAACAGAGCTGCTCCTGTTTTAGAGGTGATAACACCAACGCATTTAGGGTGATCTGGAAGAGGCTGTTTATTACTTTGAGCAAATAACCCTTCAGCCGCAAGGTTCATCTTTAGTTGTTCGAACTCTTGTTGTAACCGACCATCACCTTCTGGTTGCATACTGTCGATGATTAACTGGTAATCCCCCCTTGGTTCGTACAGGGATAAGCGAGCTTTAACCAGAACTTGATTGCCATTGGCTGGTTTGAAGGTGACACGGCGGTTATTGCCACGGAACATGGCACATTTTACTTGAGCGCGAGAGTCTTTAAGAGTGAGGTACCAGTGGCCAGACACAGGCGCAGAAAAATTGGAAATTTCGCCAACAAGCCAAACAATCCCCATCTCATTTTCGAGTAATAGGCGAACTTCTGCGTTGAGGCGTGAAACGGTAAAAATATTGTTATTGCTCAGGGAAGACACGGCTAATCTCAGGGGACGTAAATATGGAAATTAGCCGCAAGATAATACATAGCAAGGGGGGGAATGCAAATTTAAAATAAAAAAATGTGTGGTCAAGCGATTGCGCTGTGCGTATAATCCGTCTGCAATATCAAATCCAAATCACTTTATTATGCGAAACGATAGAGTGGGATTTACTCCCTTTAACATCAACTATGTTGTGAGATATTGCAAATGCTACGAATTGCCAAAGAAGCTTTAACGTTTGACGACGTTTTACTTGTCCCTGCACACTCCACTGTTCTTCCAAATACCGCTGATCTTCGCACTCAGCTAACGAAGAATATTTCACTAAATATTCCTATGATCTCAGCATCTATGGATACAGTGACAGAAGCGCGCCTTGCGATTGCACTCGCGCAAGAAGGTGGAATCGGTTTTATCCACAAAAACATGTCTATTGAACAGCAAGCTGAGCAAGTACGCTTGGTAAAAATCTTTGAAGCAGGTGTTGTCTCTGCTCCGGTTACTGTTCGTCCTGATGCGACTATCCTTGATGTAAAAGAGTTAACAGAAAAACATGGATTCGCTGGTTTCCCTGTCGTTTCTGAAAATAACGAACTTGTTGGTATTATTACTGGCCGTGATGTTCGTTTTGTGACTGACCTTTCTAAGAAAGTTGACGTAGTAATGACGCCTAAAGCTCGCCTTGCTTCTGTTAAAGAAGGTGCAACTCGTGAAGAAGTTCAAGAGAAAATGCACGAAGCGCGCGTTGAAAAAGTTCTTGTTGTTAATGATGACTTCCAACTAACTGGAATGATCACTGCAAAAGATTTCCATAAAGCAGAACGTAAACCAAACGCTTGTAAAGATGAGCGCGGCAGCCTACGTGTAGGCGCAGCTGTTGGTGCTGGTGCGGGTAATGAAGAGCGCGTTGCTGCTCTTGTTGAAGCTGGCGTAGACGTTCTGCTTATTGACTCTTCACATGGTCACTCTGAAGGTGTACTTAACCGTATCCGCGAAACTCGCGCCGCATACCCTGATCTACAAATCATCGGTGGTAACGTCGCAACTGGCGCTGGCGCTCGTGCTCTTATCGACGCAGGTGTAAGTGCAGTTAAAGTGGGTATCGGCCCAGGTTCAATCTGTACGACTCGTATCGTTACTGGTGTTGGTGTTCCTCAAGTAACAGCAATCGCAGACGCAGCTGAAGTGGCTAACGAATACGGTATTCCAGTCATCGCAGATGGCGGTATCCGCTTCTCTGGCGATATCTGTAAAGCTATCGTTGCTGGCGCATCTTGTGTGATGGTTGGTTCAATGTTCGCTGGTACTGAAGAAGCTCCGGGTGAAGTCATCCTTTATAACGGTCGTTCTTACAAGTCTTACCGTGGCATGGGTTCTCTTGGCGCTATGTCTCAAGGTTCTTCTGACCGTTACTTCCAATCTGATAACGCTGCAGACAAGCTTGTTCCAGAAGGTATTGAAGGTCGTATCGCATACAAAGGTCGTCTAAAAGAGATCGTCCACCAACAGATGGGCGGTCTACGCTCAAGCATGGGCCTGACAGGTTCAGCAACGGTTGAAGACATGCGTACTAAAGCTGAGTTTGTTCGTATCTCTGGTGCGGGCATGAAAGAGTCTCACGTACACGATGTTCAAATTACCAAGGAAGCGCCAAACTATCGTTTGGGTTAATAGCTAACCACATTATTTTGAAGCTTATGGGGATGATTAATCTTGTCCCCATCCAATAAATTAATTTTTGAGATTTCCCCCAAATGACAACTAACATCCATGATCAACGTATTCTTATTTTAGATTTCGGTTCTCAGTACACTCAACTTGTTGCTCGTCGCATCCGTGAAATTGGTGTTTACTGTGAGCTATGGAGCTGGGACGTAGAAGAAGCAGATATTCGCGAATTTAATCCAGATGGCATTATTCTTTCAGGCGGCCCTGAAAGTGTAACGGAAGAAAACTCGCCACGTGCTCCACAATATGTATTTGATTCAGGTGTTCCTGTCTTTGGCGTATGTTACGGCATGCAGACTATGGCTGAGCAACTTGGCGGTAAAGTATCAACGTCTACTGAGCGTGAGTTTGGTTACGCTGCAGTTCAAGTGACGGGTGAATCTGCGTTATTTAAAGATCTTGAAGCGACTCAAGATGTTTGGATGAGTCACGGTGATAAAGTGACAGCGATTCCTTCTGATTTCGTGAAAATTGCAGAAACAGAAACTTGTCCATACGCTGCAATGGCGAATGAAGAGAAAAAATACTACGGTGTTCAATTCCACCCAGAAGTAACGCACACCAAGAACGGCCTAAAAATGCTTGAGAACTTCGTTCTTAACGTTTGTGGTTGTGAAGGTCTGTGGACTTCAGCGTCAATCATTGAAGATGCCGTTGCACGTATTAAAGAGCAAGTCGGTGACGATGAAGTTATCCTTGGTCTTTCTGGTGGTGTTGACTCATCTGTTGTTGCAATGCTTGCCCACCGTGCTATCGGTGACAAACTAACATGTGTATTTGTAGATAACGGCCTTCTTCGTTTAAACGAAGGTGAGCAGGTTATGGAGATGTTTGGTGACCAATTCGGGCTAAATATCATCAAAGTGGATGCTGAAGACCGTTTCCTTGACGCTCTGGAAGGGGAAGCGGATCCTGAAGCTAAACGTAAGATCATCGGTCACGTATTCGTCGATATCTTCGATGAAGAGTCTAAGAAACTGAAGAATGCTAAATGGCTTGCTCAGGGTACCATCTACCCAGATGTAATCGAGTCTGCTGCATCTAAGACTGGCAAAGCACACGTAATCAAATCTCACCACAACGTTGGTGGCCTTCCTGATGATATGGAAATGGGCCTTGTTGAGCCTCTACGTGAGCTATTTAAAGATGAAGTACGTAAGATTGGTCTAGAGCTTGGTCTTCCATACAACATGCTTTACCGCCACCCATTCCCGGGTCCAGGTCTAGGTGTTCGTGTACTTGGCGAAGTTAAGAAAGAGTACTGTGATTTACTGCGTCGTGCTGATGCTATCTTCATTGAAGAGCTTCACGCTGCTGACCTTTACCACAAAGTATCTCAAGCATTCACGGTATTCCTACCTGTACGCTCAGTTGGCGTAATGGGCGATGGCCGTAAGTACGATTGGGTTGTATCTCTACGTGCTGTAGAAACGATCGACTTCATGACTGCTCACTGGGCACACCTACCATACGACTTCCTAGGTAAGGTATCTAACCGTATTATCAACGAAGTTAACGGCATTTCCCGTGTTGTTTACGATATTTCTGGTAAGCCACCAGCAACAATTGAGTGGGAATAATCCTCAATTGTAAGCGGTAAGATTCAATCATATTAACCAGCTTTCGGGCTGGTTTTTTATACTTTTTTTTTGAACCTACCTATCAATCCAACCTGACTCAGATGTTAGGCTTACGTAATTAATACTAACCGACTCGCAGTTCCTTAATGACGGCTAAATCAGAGCTACAGGTATAAGCTATTTGCTGTTTAGCTTAGTGGGATTTTATTACCTTAAGGGATTGGTAAATGAACAAATTTAACTATCTTGCCGTCATGGTTGGGGTCGCGGTTAGCCAGCCTGCACTTGCTTCTATGAATATACAGCCAGATCCACAAAATCCAACGGGCTACGTTGTTTCACGTGCTGAGTTACAAGCCATAGAGCAGCAGAAAACAGCAGACCCAATGTATGCTATCTGGTCGAAAGCGTTACAAACTCGCACCAATACGGTGGTTGAAGCGATTGAGCCCGGTTTGAACTCAAATCCTGAAAACGTAAAGCGTGTTGAGCATGTTTTCCCTCAATCTGAATGGGATTTTCTCACCCAGATGGCGGCGCCAGAATACACATACCAACGCTTTTTACGCGCTATCGGTAAGTTTCCCGCATTTTGTGGTGAGTATACCGATGGGCGAGACTCTGACGCCATTTGTAAAAAATCGATAGTGACGGCTTTTGCACACTTTGCGCAGGAGACCGGAGGGCATATTGCTAAAGAGAACACTTGGGACAATCCGCAAGGTTTAGAAGAGTGGCAACAAGCATTAGTGCATGTTCGTGAAATGGGTTGGTCGGAAGGGCAAGCAGGGTATACCACGGGTTGTGGGCAGAACGATTGGCAAAATGCTCGTTGGCCTTGCGCGGCAGGTCAGGGGTATTTTGGTCGTGGTGCTAAGCAACTCTCTTATCATTTTAACTACGGTGCATTTTCTGAAGTGATGTTTGATGGTGATGCAACCGTGCTATTGAATAATCCCGGTCTCGTCGCGGATTCGTGGTTGAATCTTGCTTCTGCCATTTGGTTTTTCTTAACGCCACAAGCACCAAAACCCGCGATGTTACACGTTATCGATAGAACGTGGTCACCTTCAGTCCGAGAAACAGAAGCGGGTATTGGTTACGGTTTTGGTACCACAATCAACGTGATCAATGGTGGTATTGAGTGTGGTGTTCAAAATCAAGATAAAGGGCAGCCTGTCAACCGCATTCGTTACTGGGAGGGCTTGTCGGATTATTATCAAATTCCAGTTGAAGCGGATGAAAAGAACACATGTTGGCAGCAAACCCCCTATGGAAGTTTGAACCTTGATGGTGCAAAAGATGTGCTTTATACCAACTGGGATGGTAACTGGAAGTATTATGCGGATCGCCCTGGAGGAGTCTCATTTGAATGTGAGTTAGTCGGCTTCCAAACGGCATATTCAGCATTAGTTGAAGGTGATTATGAAAAGTGTGTGGCTAATTTTTATGGCTCTCACGCGAATTGGCCTGAAATCCGAGTGGTGGATAAGCTTGACCCTGTAGAACCTACCGATCCAACGAACCCTGTTCCCGGAATTGATAGTTGGGATGCAAATAAAGTCTATACAGGTGGCGATCAGGTGAGCTACCAAGAGAGCGTCTATGAAGCGAAGTGGTGGTCACAAGGCAATGTTCCTGCGAAAGGTGATCCGTGGAAGTTAGTTTCGGGCTCCCCAATACCAACAGAACCTACACCGACAGAACCAACCCCGGTAGATCCTGAGCCGACAGACCCTAACCCTACAGAACCTCCCGTTATTGACCCACCGGTCGTTGAGCCCCCTGTAGCGCCAGTGCCGGATACTTATATCGAGTGGAAACCTGGCGTTTCTCAAGTCAGTAACGGTGAGAAAGTGACTTATCTCGGAAAATGTTTCATAGCAAGAAATGGCCCAGGAGTATGGGAGTCACCATCGAGGAGTAATTGGTTCTGGGATGAAATTGTGTGCCAGTAAAGGTAATGAAGTACTTTGATGTGAGCCAAAGGACTTAATCCTGATTATCCGGTAATTATAGTGGTATAAGCCAAAACAGCAGGCGTTATCTTTAGGTTAGCGCCTGTTTACTTTGTGAACAAGTTAGTGTGTTATTTTGCAATCTTAGTTTTCGTTATCGTCTTTTCCTTTTTCCTCTTAGCTCCATTAAACTCCGCGCGTAATTTTTACTAATATTTTTGAAAGGTACTCCTTCATGTCAACAAAATTAGCAAACCCGGCTCCACTTGGCCTTATGGGTTTTGGTATGACGACAATCCTGCTTAACATCCATAATGCAGGTTTTTTCCCAATTGATTCAATGATCCTAGCAATGGGTATTTTCTACGGTGGTTTGAGTCAAGTGCTAGTTGGCATGATGTGCTTTAAACGTGGTGATACATTTGGTACTACAGCATTTACCTCATACGGTCTATTCTGGCTAACACTTGTTGGACTTATTGTTATGCCACACATGGGTCTTCCTGCTAGCCCTGCTGGTTTCATGGGTTGGTACTTACTGCTTTGGGGCGTATTTACAGGCTTCATGTTCATCGGTTCACTATGCTACCCGAAAGCAAAACAAGTGGTATTTGCTTCACTAACCGTACTTTTCTTCCTATTAGCGGCTCGTGATTTTACGGGTAGTGAACTGATCGGCACTATTGCGGGCTTTGAAGGTATCTTCTGTGGTGCATCTGCAGTTTACTTTGCAATGGCACAAGTACTGAACAACGAATTTGGCCGTACTGTTATGCCTGTTGGCGAACCGACAATCGGTCGTACTGTTGCTGCTCAAACTGCAACAGCATAAGTTATCGTCTAAATATCATTGTTAGAAGATAAAAGAAAAGGGTTAGCGATTAAGCTAACCCTTTTTCATATCCACTGCCTTTCTTAAATTTATCTAGCGTTATATTTTTTAGGTAACGTCTAGATTGTCATCTACCTTGTTAGGTCGATGGTTGTTCAACCGCTTGGGACTCTTTTTCTTTTGAGGTTGGAGCCTGGCCAGTTTTACGTTTGTACTTCTCTTCCCAGTAAGTTGCCCCTTCAATACCAAGTTTAACAGGGTTAAATGTATATTCAGTGACACCTGCTCGCTGCTGCTCTTCATAATCATGCAGAGCTTTAACCGCAGGCTTAGACATGAAGAAGATAATGATAATACCGACGATGTTTAACCAAGCCATTAAGCCCACACCCACATCACCCATTGCCCATGCAAGGTTCGCTGTTTTTACTGTGCCATAAAAAACGGCTGTGATGAGAACCGCTTTTAGAACAAACATCATTCCAGGAATTTTGATGGTACGACGTAGGTAAGCGATGTTCGTCTCAGCAATGTAGTAGTAAGCAAGAATCGTAGTAAATGCGAAGAAGAATAGTGCAAATGCGATGAACGGTTTACCGATACCAGGCATTGTGCTTTCAATTGCCATTTGCGTAAATACAGGGCCATTAGCACCAATATTGGCAGCAAGGTTTTGTACTAAGAATACACCTTCTGCACCACCATGAACGTTATAAGCACCAGTGATGATGATCATAAATGCGGTCGCAGAACATACTAGAAGCGTATCAATGTAGATGGAGAATGCTTGAACGAGACCTTGTTGAGCTGGGTGATCAACACTTGCAGCCGCTGCTGCGTGAGGACCAGTACCTTGACCCGCTTCGTTTGAGTAAACACCACGTTTAACACCCCAACCAATTGCAGCACCAAAGCCAGCCATTGGTGTGAATGCATCACCAACAATCATTGCAAAAACAGCAGGTACTTGACCAATGTTTAGAAGAATAATGACGAAAGCGACAATGATGTAAGCCAATGCCATGAATGGCACTACGATTTGAGTGAAGTTTGCAATACGTTTAACACCACCGAAGATGATGAAAGCAAGAATGATTGCGATAACAGTACCAGTAAAAATTTTGGCAAAACTAAAGGTGCCGATAGCTGTTTCGATCATATCGCCAGAACCGAACGCCGCTTCTACTGCGTTACCGATACTGTTCGATTGCACGCCTGGAAGTAAAATACCGCAAGCGAAAATAGTTGAAATAGCGAAGATCCAAGCGTACCACTTTTGACCCATCGCTTTTTCAATGTAGTAAGCAGGGCCGCCACGGAACTGACCTTCATCTTCTTCTTTATAGATTTGAGCCAGTGTTGATTCTGCGTATGCTGTTGCTGCACCGAAGAAGGCAACCACCCACATCCAGAATACCGCACCAGGGCCACCAAAACCGATAGCAGCAGCAACTCCAGCGATGTTACCAGTACCAACACGACCAGAAAGCGATACCGCAAGTGCTTGGAAAGATGAAATACCTTTGGTTGAACTTTTTCCTGATAGGAGTAAACGCCACATTTCAAAGAAGTGACGGACTTGTACAAAGCGGGTTAGAACCGAGTAGAACAATCCAGCACCTAAGCACAAATAAATCAGTACTGGGCTCCAGATTATTCCATTCAAAAAATCAACTATAGACTGCATGAGTATTTTCCCTGTTTAGTAATTGTATGGCTCTTGTGTTTCTTATGGTTGTTTTGTGTTCGATATATTAATCGACTTGTAACTCATTTGTTAACTGATTTATCTGTTTTAGTCTCGTAGCGTGACTACGGACACAAAATGCTAATAAAATGTTAAAACGCAGTTGTATCACTCCGTTAACGGTGGTGACGGTCATAGGTTTCGACAATGAATGACTATGCCTGTCGACGAATGTCTATTCACATTTTGATTTTCCCGCTAGCTTTTCATGCTAGATGAGGGGCGATTTTTGAATTTAATAACTGCTAATATTCATCTTGATGCATCTTTTAAGATTGATACCGAAACATATTGAGATCCGTGTCGTCGATCTCGCAAGGCGATCCAGAAACGATATCGGCAAGTAATTTTGCGGAGCCACAAGCCATTGTCCAACCTAAAGTTCCGTGTCCGGTATTGGTATAGAGGTTCAGGAAAGGGGTCTTTCCGATAATCGGTGTCCCGTCTGGTGTCATTGGGCGTAAACCTGTCCAAAATTCAGCATCATCAAATTCACCCGCTTGAGGAAAAAGATCACGTACGACCATTTCGATTGTGGCTTTGCGCTTTTCTGGTATTGAATAGTCATAGCCTGTTAGTTCAGCCGTACCTGCGACTCTAATTCGATCACTGAAACGTGTGATGGCGACTTTATAGGTTTCATCCATTACCGTTGATAACGGAGCTTGGTCCGCATCCTTGATTGGAGCGGTGAGTGAGTAACCTTTAACAGGGTAAATAGGAATGTTAATCCCTAACGGATGAAGCAGATCAGTAGAGTAACTGCCCATAGCGACAACATATTGATCGGCGGTGAAAGTACCTTGATCGGTTTGGACACCAATGATGTGGTTATCTTCATATAATAGTTGTTCAATTTGGGTATTGAACTTAAAGGAGACCCCTGCTTTTTGGGCAAGCTCAGTCAACTGCTGGCAAAAGAGAAAGCAATCGCCGGTTTCATCCCCTGGAAGAAGTAAGCCTCCCACTAATTTTTCTTGTACAGCGGCTAACCCCGGTTCATGAGTAATGCAGCCTTCAACATCAAGCATTTGGTAATGGGTGCCACTCTCTTGTAAGAGTTTGAGGTCTTTTTGAATCGCTTGTAGCTGTTTCTGGTTTCGAAAAACTTGCAGTGTCCCTTTCTGTCTTCCTTGGTAATTAAGTTGATACGTTTCTCTTAAATCTGCTAAACATTGACGGCTATAGTTGGCAATGCTCAGCATGCGCTGTTTATTTTTGTTATATCGGGAGACACTACAATTCATCAGCATTTGAGAGGCCCAGCTTGCGAGCTCGGGAGAAAGAGAGGGCTTTATCTTCAGTGGCGCATGCTCTTGGAATAGCCATTTTAACGCTTTTTGCGGGATCCCCGGTGCTGCCCAAGGGGAGGAGTAGCCATAGGATATTTGTCCAGCATTGGCAAAACTGGTCTCTTCAGCACTGCGTGGTTGACGATCAATGACCGTAACTTGATGGCCTTTGTCGGCAAGATACCAAGCAGACGTTACACCTACTACTCCTGAACCTAAAACGATGATTTCCATTATTATTCCTGCCCATGATGTATTGAATCGTCGACTGACGGTGTCTAATTCTTAGTCTTTGTTAATGGCGAAATAGTGAGTGCTTTACATTTTTATAACAATCGATATTATTTGAATCCTGTTTATAGAAATTCTAAAGGCTGGTGGTTGTGAAGCATGTAAAAAGTAGCATGGGAAGTGGGTTGATTACTTTTGTCGAAACTGCCAAACATCGTAGCTTAACCAGTGCCGCAAAAGCGTTATGTGTAACGACGGGTGCGGTAAGCCAGCAGTTGATTCAGCTTGAAAATCAATTAGGTTTCACTTTATTTCATAGGCACTCAAGAGGTATTCAACTGTCTGATGAGGGGAAAGAGTTACTTGATGTCGTTGAAAGCGGTTTAGAAGATATTGATAGTGTGATTGATAAGATATTGAGGTCAGAAGTGGACAGTAATGAGATCCGTTTGAAGCTCACTCCATCTTTCGCTTTTAAATGGTTAGTGCCACGTTTAGAAAATTTTCATAAGCAATACCCAGATATTCAAATACAAATATTTGCGGAAGGAGCGTTGGTTGAAAGTGAGATAAAAGACTATGATCTTGCGATTGATTATGGCCCACTTACTCATAAACATGCTGACTCAATGTTATTGAAGCCTGAATTACTGATGAAAGAGAAGTTGCTGCCGGTCATGAGTCCATCATATTTAAAAGGACATCCACAGTTAGAATCGACGAGTTTACAGCATTCTGATTTCGACTCAGTTGTATTGCTACATGATGCGATGCCGTGGGACAACGCGAGCAGAGATCTAGAGTGGAAATCATGGGCTTCAATCTATGGCGTTGAAATTAAAGTTAATCAAGGCCACTTCTTTAATCGAACTGATATGGCGATGTCGGCTGCGGAAGCTGGCGTTGGAATTGCGATGGCTCGTACCGCATTAATTCAAGATGAGCTACGAACCAAAAGATTGGTCGCACCTTTTGAGCCCATAACTGCAGGAGCCGGTTATTTTCTAATATCCAATACCACATCACCAGCTGTTGAAAAATTCACGGCATGGTTGAGAGTGCAAATTAAGAATGAGTCCTGAAGCTCTGCCTCTTTGCCATAATTTCAAGCTGGTTTTGAACCATCACGTCTACTTATTTACGGGTTCACGATATACGACTACTTGGTTTTTGCCTCTTTCTTTGGCTTGATATAAAGCGACATCGGCTCGGTGTCGAAACTCATCTTCACCTTCGCCAGTATGCGTGCAAATACCAATACTAAGGGTGGCGTGTATATCTTGGTGGTGCCATTGCAAAGGAGAATTCGCAAGAGTGGTGCATAATCGGTTAGCGACTTCTATCGCTTTACTTTCTTCCGCATTCACAATGGTGATAGCAAATTCATCACCACCAAGCCTTGCGCACACATCAGATGAGCGAGTACAGGTTTTCAAAATTCGAGCAAGGTGGATCAGAGCTTCATCTCCCCCATTATGACCGTAGTTATCATTGATTGATTTGAAATTATCGAGATCAATGAAGGCGAGAGATACTCTAGATTTCCTCTCTAATACCTCTTTGAGATGAACATCAAAAGCTCTACGGTTCATGAGGTTAGTTAATGAATCATGCATTGCTAAGTAATTTAAATCTTTAGTTTTTTTAACTAACTCTTCTTCAACATATTTCTTTCGGGCATCCAATATGTTGACGATCATGAAGGCAAAGAGTGCTAGAAGTAAGCTTAAAAATAGCTCAATGAGCAATGTGATCCACTGACTTGGCGTTAGACTTAACTCTTTTGTTAACTCAAAACCCCAGACTCGATTATAGATGTTAATGCTTTCAAAGTAATATAGGTCATCTAGTATTCTTTCTACATTATTAGTAAAAAACTCTGAGCTTGAGCCATTAGGGTTAATCTCGCTGATTCGAATTGAAATATCATTTGTCGTTTGGATTTGAAGTAGCAGACTTTTAGTATATTTAGCAATATCAAGAACACCTACAACGATACCTATCATATGGTTATCGGATGGGTCGAAGACTGGGTAGTAGAGTAAAACGCCTTGTCGGCTTTTATCATTCTGAAAAAGCTCTAACTTTTCGGATATAGCAGGAAGTTTCGTGGTTTCAATATATCGAGCGACTTCTTGGAAATCTTCCGTGTCAGCGTAAAAACCAAGAAGTTTGATATTCTCTTTTGTTCGCGGCGTTATATCAGTCATGATATAGATATTATCAAACTCGAGTGGTAATCCCTTTTGAGTAAAGGTAAATGGTTCTGATTCTGGTGATATGATTTTGATCTTGTTGATTTTTTCTATGTATTTACGTGAGGTGGATTTTTCAAACCACTCTAGAGCTATGATTGATTGAGTTTGCCCAAGAACTTGCTCTGAAAATGAATCGAATCGGTCCCACTCATCTTCAGGCATGGTATGAAAAAAATTAGCAACAGACCCAATTTTTTCAATATCTCGCTCGACTAAAGTTTTGAGCATCGAGAGTTCCGTGTCAATATTCGCTTGGAATAACGCTTTATTGGCACTAGATTGGGTAAATATAGTAATAGACAAAATAGCCATAGTAACTATAACGACAGCAAGCAGAACACTTTTAGCGTGAGATGGCAGAAACATTTTTAGTCGATTCATTTACAGCTCATCAGGGTGCATAAGATTAATTAAGTAATATTAATAGCAAATATTTCATAACTTTCAATTAGGTTACAATTTAGTAGTGATCATGCTCTTAAAAATCAGAAAATCTGACATTCGCATTTTACAAGAATACTTTACTATAATTATATTTTTATAAAACACATAAAATATGGAGTGAAAATGTTAATTATTTCACCTAACATTATTTGTATGCACTAGTTTTAATTTAGTCGAAACTAAAATGGGTCTATTACTTACATAGCGCACATTATTCACTATACTGTCTGTTTTTTATTTGATAGTTTAGTAAAATTATTAATGTCAGTATATAAATAGAACGAATATTATAGTTCATGATGCATATTAAAAAACAACAAGGTGAAGAATGAAAGCCATCAAGTGTATGGTGTGGAGTGCTGTTTGTGTTTTTCTCTATTCTTCATTAGCCAATGCGGTGTCATTAGATGTTGGGCTTATTGAAGGGGGAAGGGCTCCTTATTTCATGACCGCAACGGATGATCTACCAGATCACGGTATTTACGTCGATGCTTTACGTGAAGTTGGCGCTCAAACAGGGATAAATTTTCAATTCAAATATTATCCTCAGGCACGACTTCGAGCCTATATGAAGCATGGGATCCTAGATATAGAACCCGGAATTGATCCTAGCTGGAGAACTGAGCAAGGAGAAGAATCCATAAGTCTATATTCTGATGTTATCCTTAGTTCAGATGAAGTTATCGTGTATAACCCTAAAGCGTTCATTTCACCTCCCTCTGTTGATGATTTTAAGTCGTTGCAGTTATGTACTTTGCTTGGATTTGATCTTTTTAATCAAGAACCTAATGCTGAAAAAAGTCACGATACATCAAAGGTAAAGCCTAATGTAGTTCGTGAAAATCAATTATTAAAGCTAGTTGAATTTGGTCGCTGTGATTATGCAATATTCCCTATCGATGTTATCAGTAAAAAAATAAAGCAATACGGACTTGAGATGACAAAACCTGTTGCAACTTACCAGTTAAGAATTAGATTACACCGAGACCGAAAGCTTTATTTAGAAGCAATTAACAATGCGATAGCTAGTATGAAAAAGAGCGGAAAGCTGCAAGCTATAATCGATAGCTATACAAAGGGTAGCAAATGAACGTTTTAATCCAGAGTGTTGCTATATTCATGGTTGCACTAATGTCTTCGCTTAGTCTTGCATCTCCAGTTTCAAATACCAAAGACAGCAATGCATTACGAGTGGCTAATGAGCTATCAGAGATTACCTCAGGGCTTGTTTATAATATGGATGAAACTCAACTAAAGCGTACTATCCTTGCTATTCTATCTCAAAATGACAGCGTTAAAGCCGTAAAGGTAGTTGATATAGCCACATCAAGAGAACTCTTTTTATATTTTATCAATGATGGTGAAACGGTCCTAGGCGAAGCGATTCCACATGATTTTTCTAGATATGATGTTGGTGAATCTAATATTGTGTTTAATGGGCATTTGATCGGTTCTGTCACTGTCTATAGTGAAGCCCCAAAAACACTAGCAGAAATAGACGGTACCGTTTCAAATCTAGGCTTACTGTTAATTGTATTTTTACTACTTACCGTTATTCTTTTCTTTATATTTAAAATATTAATCAGTGATTATCGAAGTAATAAAGTATACCTGGCTTTTGGTACAAAAAAATTTGCTTATTTAGTAATGGGAGCATTGTCAACGTTTATTACTTTAAGCCTTGCAGGGAGTTGGTTACTATTAACTTATAATAAACAATCAATTGAAACTCGGCTAGAGGATTCATTTGTTCAGTATAATAAATCTTTGAATGAGTCTTTTGTATTAGATGGACATGTAAAGTCGAGTGTTACTAGACATATTCTAAATAAGAAGCCACTACAAGATAGTGTCAGATATATAATTGATAATATTCAATATGCTGATACTAGTGCTGTTAAGTCGTCTCGCGATACGTTAACGACTATCTTTGAACATTATGCTGGAATGGGATATGCGGGAGCGAAGTCCATTATATCATCTGATTTAGATGTCATTTACTCTTATGGTGATGCTTATCCTCTAGCTGAACTTGATATGTCGAAAACAAGTTCATTCATCCGAGCACTCAATGGCGAATCAAGCATATTACCAGCAAGAAAAGTGGCTGATCCGGAAAGTGGTATTGAGAAGTTTGTCCTGTTTTTTGCTATGCCATATCGTGATGTTGAGACCAAAAAGATAACAGCTGTCGTCATTATTGAGATGGATAATAGTAGTACTTACTTCGACAAGTTAGCCGTGTATCAGTTTGCTAAAACCGGAGAAATGGTAGCCTATGATGAAAATGCAAATCAGCTATCTAGTCATCGTTTTCCACCACTAAATAAGTCAACTTCGGTTACTTTAAGCGATAGAGATAGCACTGGTACTATTGACGCGGTTAGAAAGAGTAAACGAGCTTACGATACTAACCGTGCATCAAGCCATCTCTATAAATTTGTCGATTACCGATCTAAAAATGTTTACTCCATGGTGTTTTGGAACCCATATGTTAATGCAGGTATGTTGATTAAGATTGATGAGGATGAGGTTCTTTTAGATTACGTTCGATTTAGAAATAGCATTATGCTTATTATCTTATCGATGGCCTTATTTACGGTTCCATCTATGATGTTTACATTATATGCGGGTAGTAAATCAAATCAGAAATTAAAAGACTCCCGGCAAGAAGTTATACGGCGATTAGGGCATGCCGCTGAATTTAAAGACAATGAAACAGCGCTACATATTGTTAGAATGAGCCACTATTCTCGAGTGCTTGCTGAAAAGTATGGACTGCCTGAGCATTTACAAATGAGTATTTTTAATGCGTCACCTATGCATGATATTGGGAAGATTGGTGTTCCCGACGCAATTCTTCATAAACCAGGAAAACTCTCAAGTGAAGAGTGGGATATTATGAAGAAACACCCTGAATTCGGTGCCGATATTATTGGGGAGCACTCTTTTGGTTTGTTAAAAATGGCTCGTGAAATTTCGTTGTACCATCATGAAAAATGGGATGGTACGGGATACCCATATGGAACTAAAGGTGAGGATATACCTATTTCAGCTAGGATCGTTGCCGTTGCAGATGTTTTTGATGCGTTAACCAGTGAACGTTCATACAAAAAAGCGTGGCCAATTGAGGATGCTATTCACCTTATTATTTCGGAATCAGGGAAGCATTTTGACCCTAAATTAGTAGAAGTGTTTAAGCACTCTTTAGTTGAATTTAAAGCGATTAAAAATAAGTATCACGATGCTTAATATAAATTGTGAACGCTACTTTTGGTTGTCATTATATTGTATGTAGCGGTATCTCCTTCGTACATTTAAAGTTGTTATCTAAATTTCAGATTATACTCAAATGACGAAGGAGGTACTCAAAATAGCGAATCTAATGAGTTTTAATGTTAGAAAGTTAGTCCCCCCAAATAGCTGAAACAAACTCTGGATGATCAATGAATGGGTTGCGGTTACCTTGGAAATCTTGGACTGCTTGGTTACGATCAATCTCTTTTTGACTCACGGGATCATTTTGGTGCCAGCGTTTCAACATTGCCAGTAACCAAGGTTCAAATACCGTGGTGTTCGTGCCATTTAATACGGCATTTGAGCTGGTTGAATTTCCTTCCCAATTTGCAATTTCATTCTCATAACGTGTTGCCATATAGAAATAGGCACGAGCAAAGTCACCTTTAAACTCATCAATTGGTTCGAAAACGGTACCGGAATAACCTAAATTAGAAGCTGATGAACCGACTTTTGACCCATTACTTGATGTATAAGTCGCGCTGCCCACTTCGCCAAATGGCCAGTTGCTGCGTTTAGAATTCACGTAGCCATCAGTTGCAAATAAATGGTGACCATCAGAATTCATTGGCTCTACCTTGCCACCAAACCAGCTTTTAGGGAAAGAGTGCTCACGGTTATAACAATCGCCTTCTTTACTATATTGACCGCATTGATTGGTCACTTTAGTAAATTGCACGCTATCGCTGCCAGAAGGTTTCTCTGAATACATGTCTAGAATGGATCCATCTTTCTCAAAATAATTATCGATGTCTGCCACTTTCGTGAGTGCCCAAATCGCCGTGTAGCCTTGGCTATTGTGATTGTCGATAATTTGATACAACGAGGTTTTTAAACTAAAGCCTGTTTTACCTTCAGCGGCTTTGTAGTAATCGCCCAAGACTGGTGGCTCGGTAGGAGGTGTCGTCGTGGTATCACCCAGTGTAAAGCTGGTAACTTGGTTCGATTGGAAGTCACCACCAGAGGCGAGGGTTTTTCCATTCGCAGTTAATGTGTACGAACCGTTGCCTGTGCTACAACAAATACCATCGCCATAAGAATCTATAATTTCGAACTGATAATCGCCATCGCTTAGACACATCTCTTGATTGTTTGTTGTGTTATTGCTGTAACCTGTGCCGGAAAAAAGGGTTTGATTGCTGGCATTTTTAAGTGTCCAGCTTGTTTCTACAGCGTAATCATCGGTCACTAGAGTTAAGGTGGTGCTGGTATCTGTACAGCTTGGTGGCGGTGGTGTGACAGAATCCATTGGTCTGAAATTGTCTACATACACCGTTTCAGAACCATCAAATCCAGTGACATCGTAGAACCTTAAACCAACATTAATGTCTTTATTCGCAGTTGCGGTATAGCTAAAGCTAAGATCTTGCCATTGATTGGTTTGACCGTTATTTGAATAGCCCTGATAGCCGTCGACGTATAGGCGGGCTTTTACCTTGCCTTCGGTATGGTACAGCGCAACGGAGAAATCGTACGTTTTCCCTTGCTCGACAGTAACGGTTTGTAAAAAATCAGTACTGCCTTGTGTACCAGTATTCACATCAATTTTTGCGGCCAATCCTCCCGTTTTTACTTGAGCTGATGTCGGAGATACTGAGATGCCGCTATCAATCGTGGTCCAGTTGCTCGGGGTGTTACCATTCCACTGTTCAAAGTCTCCATTCGTTATCTGCGCATAGGCGTTGGGAGTGCAAAGAAGGGCGAGGGTACTTAGTGTAATTATTCTATTTAACATATAACCTTCTGTTTAATGACATAAAAATCAATTAAGCATAAGAATTAACCAACAGGTTAAAGTGGATGTACGTCTCAAAAGAAACTATATGTAAGGTTACTTTTATTGATAAATGTGATGTTAATTCCAAGTCGAATTTACTGTTGTTATGGGTTGGTGTGCAAGTTGTTGATATGCAGAATAGATAAAAAAAGGGAATGCTTGCTGGTTAATGATCTTCATATAGTTTGAAAATCTCAGCACTGCATCCCCAATGTGGACAATGATCATTTGCTATTTGAAAGCGAGCTATCTAGTAGCTCGCAGCATAAAAGCGAGTAACGGAAAACTGGTCACTATTCAGCACATTTTGATGCCATGATTTTGAGTGGTAAACCCGTTTTATCAAATTTAAGGCTCCAAACATACTGTCCTTCATCCATAATCGTAACCGCAGTATCTTTACCGTAACCACCAAATTTCAATGGATTTTCTTTACCTAGTTTTAAGCTCAGTCCTGTCGCAGTAAATTGTGGGTGCCATGTTTTCGCTGCATATTGCATGCGGTAGCTACCAGGTTTCTCATTGGTTACGACTTGGTAAACACCATCACCTTTGTATTCAAATTTTCGGTGATCTTTGTGTTGCCATGCCGAGTCAGAGAAGTCACCGACCACATAGATTTTTTTCGGGATTGGGCCTTTCTCATCGAGCGTCGGGTTATCACATTGAGCCATGAACCCTTGGCCAACACCGTCGCTCACAGCGGCAGCCGCAACGGCTGGGCCTGCTTTTGATGGCTGCTCAATCTTAATAAATCGAGCCTCAAATGGTGATAGTGAAATGGTGTAATCATTCCCTTGTGCGCTGAACGTTTCCTGTGTTTGTAAATCTGATAGATAACCTTCAGAACCTATCTTTTCTTTGCTGAGAGTGATGGCTTGATCATCTGGCGTTAGGTTGACAGCATAAAGCAGTGCTTCTTGCTCTGTCTGCTTGTGATCGACATAAGCGATTTTATCGGCCATGACATTGATACGCTCGCCTTTCGACAGTGCAGGGTGCTCACTACGAAGTTTCATTAAATCAGCCACGTACTGTTTCAAATCTGATTCACTAGTATTCAGAGTGGCAGTGACACCTTCTATTTTTGCGCTTGAGCGAGCGACGTGATCATCACAAATCCCTTTGATGGCACAATCTTTCTCGACTTTCGCTGCGAAGTTATCGACTTGATCACCGATCTCATCACCGTAGTAAAGTGTAATTGGGCCTGTATAAGCGGCTTGGAAAGAGAATGCAGCTTTGTGGCGCAACCAATATTCCGCATCTTGTGGCTGTGCAATGCCACCACGCTGTAATAAATCACCAAAACGAACTAAATCGTGATTACCAATCATTAGGTTCGGTTTAGCATGAGGTGGGTATAGGGAGTGCAAATTCATCCCTTCCGCTAACCATTCTCCACCTTTATTACCGACACCCGCTTCATTTACCGCAAAAGTTTCCACTAAGCGGTAACGAACAGGGAAGTCGAAAGCAGAACATAATGCTGGGTTTTGTTTCGTGCCATAACCTGTTTCTATGATACGGTTTTCGCCAGCCCAAATCTCAGCAACCATGTAGCCAAGTGGATTAACTGATTCACCTTTGTCGTTAAGATAGGTTACTTGTTTTGATGCTTGATCGACGGTTTTACGGATCTCTACCCATGCATCTTTTGGTACTTGGTAAGCTTGATCTAAACGCCAGCCATCAATTTTTAGCTCTTTTACCCAGTACTCAGCGACTTCTTGATAAAAAGGGAGGCTCTCAGGGTAGTCTACTGGGTTATCTGCGCCCGCAGGCATCTTACCGGTAGGTGATGGAACAATATTACCCTTGTGATGCCCAAATACACCGTCGAAGAAAACGTACATACCACGAGCATGTGCTTCATCGACCAGCTTTTTCGCATCTTCTAGCGTGCCGAAGCGTGGATCTATCTCAAAATAGTTTGTTGCAAAATACCCAGTAGCGTCTAGTCGATCAGCCCAATGTTCTTGTCCGCCAACTGGAACAGAATTAAACATAGGCGTGAGCCATAAGCCATTCATCCCTAGTGACTGGATATAGTCTAATGAATCGATGACGCCTTGAATGTCACCCATGTGATGGCTCGTACCATAACCAGTACCGTGACCAATGTTTTCATCACCATTAACAAAGCTTTCAACCATCACTTGATAGATGCGTAGGTCATCCGCTTGGCTAGTTTGAGACATTTCACAGCTGTATTTTGGCACTGTTGGTTGAGGTTCAGTTTTCGACGAAGAGCTGCATCCTGCAAGTAACGCAGCAGCAACCGCTAAAGTGAGTGTGGTAGCAGAGTGTTTCACGTTATGTTCCTTATTATATATATTTATCTTGATTATCAATTAATCAATAGATTGTGAAATCACCCTTAAAATAAGCATGTTAGGAGTAGAAGAAAGGCTGAGAGATCAAGCTCACGCTTGGTAGGTGTTGATGGCTTTTTATACAAAATAGCGATCACATTTTAAGAGGGGATTATGGAATATGAGTGAAAAATAAATTTTATATATCCCCGTTTCAAGAGAAGAAAAGGGGATATTTTTCGAAGATAAACTTAACGCTTGATTGAATAGCGAGCGACCGCCGCTTCTTCTTTCGTGACGACAGTCTTACCGATAGGAGCCAGTGAAATTACGGCTAATTTCAAGTGCTGTATAGCAAATGGAATACCTATAATCGTAATAAAACACGCCACGGCAGAACAAATATGGCCTATCGCTAGCCATATGCCCGCGAATAAAAACCAAATGACATTGCCGATCACGCCGAGTGGGCTTGTCCCAATATCCATTTCATTGAACAGTTCATCCCGGGAAATTGCCTCTTTGCCAAATGGGAAGAAAGAAAAATTCCCCATCACAAAGCAAGCTCGACCCCATGGAATACCGATGATACTAATGAAAGCGAGCAGACCGAAGAACCACCACATTAGGCCCATGATAATGCCACCAAAAAGAAACCAAATAATGTTACCAAGAGTTCTCATTTTATTACCTTGTTTAAATGCCAGTTTATGGAGACTAACGTTAGTAGAAGCTTAATTATGGGCTTATTTGCTTAACCTAGCATGAATAGAGGCAAAAGATTGCTTTAAAGTGGCACTTATTTATTGCTAGACGTACTTATGATTCCCTCTAAATCACAGAAAATTGTGGATTTGGACAGAAATTGATAAGCGAAGCCCAAATATGCGCGTGTCACTATAGAACTTTATAATAACTTCACATAGAGTTTGGTTTTTATACAATAATATCCCGCCTAGCTGCAAGTTGAGTAATAACAATGAGTAATCAAAAAGGATTTACACTAATAGAAATGGTTGTCGTGATTGTTATTGTCGCGGTTTTAGCGGTGGTTGCGGCCCCTCGTTTTCTGAATATAAAAAGTGATGCGACAGAAGCGGTCATTGATGGTATTGCGTCCAGCTTCAGAGTGGTGGTAGAACAAGTTAATTACAGTGCAATCGTGCAGGGGAAAGAGCATGAGTGTGCCGTGGAGCACAGAGGTTGACTTAAGGTTAACCATTCGAGCGTAAGCTTAAGAAGAG
>NZ_SYUT01000030.1:0-38015 GCF_005146325.1 Vibrio genomosp. F6
TATCTGTATCTGTATCTGTGAGCCTAACTTACGACTCTGTGAAACATTGTTGCTTTGTTGCTGTACTATTGAGAGAAATGAGAGTCATACTGTTACTTAAAATTAACTATCATTTCGTTGAATAAAATAAGTGTAGTACAGCTTAGCGAATTTGCTAGTATTTTGAGAAAATCAGGCTAAAGGTCGAGTTTAGACCGTAATTAAAATAGATTTTTATCACGTACAAGTTCTCGTGGTAAGCCATTTTTCACTCGATTGCCCACCCATTTACCGAGTCCAATGACATCGCTTTCTAGCATAACAATCACTTCGCCTTGACCACTTTGATCAAGGGGTCTCACATCTCTACCCATATACCATTCACGAGCATCATCAACTGAAAGATGCACCGTTTTTGTTTCATTACCGGTGGCTAGGGTCGTCGCGACTTGATGCTGCCAGCGGAATCCTTTTTTATGCGTTTCAGCAATTTTAATTCCCATGCGTGAGAATCGAAGTTCACCAATCATTGGTTCAAGTGCATTTGGGAAAAGCCACACATCCTTATCACGCAACCAAACTGAAGAGTCGGAAGGAAGATCAATATCCAGTGTTTTTGCTAGCTGATCACGGACATCCGATTGAATTTTCGCTGTCGCTTTTTCAAAAGGAAACTTACCCATTCTTTTTTTAACTTCAGGAGGAGTGACGCTGGATACTTTACGAATGCGAGCAACAAAGAAACCTTCGCTATCATAAATTTGTGGGAAAATGTGCAAGAAACCTTCTTCCGTTAATGCTGCTTCTGCATCATCAAAAAGGTTCGCCAGTGATTCAAACTCAACGGCATCACCAAAGGTTTGTTTTAAATGGTGACAAACATGTTGGTTCTCTTCCAAGCTCAAGGTACAGGTTGAATACACCATAATTCCACCTGTTTTTAAGGCGTGAAAGGCACTTTCAATTAAGTCTCTTTGGGTGTCACCAATCGCAATTACAGAATCACGACTCCAGTTCTTCATTGCATCAGGATCTTTTCGAATGGTACCTTCACCTGAACAAGGTGCATCAAGAAGAACCGCATCGAATTGCTCTGGTAGCCAACCGCCGAATACTCGACCATCAAAATTACTTAATGCGGCATTTCTAACACCACAACGTTCAATATTGGCGTGCAAGACTTTGACTCGGCTTGCTGAATATTCGTTGGCAACAAGTACGCCTTGATTCTTCATTAATGCGGCTACCTGAGTGGTTTTCGAACCCGGAGCCGCTGCCATGTCCAAGATCGCATTAAACTCGTCATCTTCTGCGTTAAACATTGCAGACGGTGGCATCATGGAACTTGCTTCTTGGATGTAAAAGAGTCCCGCCATGTGCTCTGCGGTATTTCCCAGTGGTACCGAAGTTTCATCAGCATCGATCCAAAATCCGGTATCGCACCAAGGAACTGGAGATAGGGTCCACTCTTTTTGACGTGCTCGCTCAATGAAATCTTCGACAGAAATTTTTAAAGTGTTAACACGAATACTTTTGCGGAGCGGTTTCTTACACGCAGAGATGAAATCTTCCATATTTAAATGGGACGGCATGATCGCTTCGATTTCACGAAGAAAATCGTCAGGCAGCTTTATATTTGGATGCAATTGAGTGTCTCTGAGTCTTTAACGGAATAGGGGATTTTAATTCAATTTTAGGTAGGACTAAACAAAAATGCAGCCGTTAAGCTGCATTTTCTGTTCATTTGTTCTAAGGCTTAGGGATAGCGGTTCGCCAGTTCGACCATTCTTCGTCAGCCTGTGGGTATAAGTAGAATGATTGACCCTCTTTTGCAATGGGTTGAAGCTGTTTCTGTTCCGGGGTAGAGAACGTAATCCCACCACGAACTAAACTGTCAACTGTGCCTGTTTTGATGTTAGCTCCGGATAAACCAATAGAAACATCAATCCCAGAGACATTCCAAAAGACGCTGTTGCTCCGAACTAAGTAGGCGTAATCCTTATCTATTTCGACTTCAGAGATAACACGATCGGCAAACTGGCCAAGCTGAACAGACGTTACTTTTCCAATGGGTATTTCTCGGTACAAAATAGGGGTACCAACTTTCACTGACCCACGGGTTTCACTTTGTAAGCTGAATGAAACTCCTGAATCTTCTGGTGGAGCAGAGCTTAACTCGAAGGAGTAGGCTGGCTTGCCATGACCTGGTTCTACTTTGATGTATTTCGTCACAAGAGACGATATATTCTTAATTCCGTCTAAACCAATTTCCGGTTCTGCGACCCAAAAATGGGAACCTGCTAGGGTAATATTGTTGACAAATTCAGGCAAAATACGAGCCGTCACTTCGACCTTACTCTTTTTGAATAGAGGGACAACTAAGGTCACTTCCCCTACGGTAACACCTTGGAATTTAATTGGCGTTCCTTTGGTTATTTCTTGCTGCCCGTTGGTCATTAATGTAATGACTCGGCCAAATTTTCTCGCATGTTTATAGCTGTTGTATAACTTCCAATTATCGCTGATCTTATTTTCGATACCGGGAAGTGAGTCAAATGCAATGCCACCTTGAATTAAACTTCTTAATGGTGCAGCTTTGATACTGATTCCTGACAAAGAGGCATCGACTTCAACGCCAGAACGGTTCCAAAATACAGTTTGATTAGTGATAAGGTGTTTATATTTGTTTTCAATTGTCGCCTTAATTTTTACACCACCATCTACGAGATAAAAATCCGACACACTGCCGACTTGAAGATTGCGATATAGTAATGGACTGTCTTTAGAAATAGAGGGCAGTTCAGTTGAAAACAGAGTAATACTTTGAGACCCCGATTGGTTGTATTTAGCCAATTCTGAGAGTGATTGGCTTTGATAAAGGGTATACGATTCTTGCTGTGTATCCGAGCCTTCACTGATAAAACTGATTGATCCACTCAGTAACTGTTTAGCTGGTGGAACGGTTATACTTAAACCCGATCCGGTTAGCTCAGCAGTTGCACTTCCAGTAATAAAGAATCGGTTTCTTGATTTGATTAAATGAGCATAATGGTTGTCGATGAGCGCGTCCATTGAGACATTTTTGTCGTTTAATCTTACTTCTATCACTGAACCGACGGCGATCCCTTTGTAAAGAATTCGTGTGCCAACTTCTAAGCCAAAAGAGCTATCCGCGGTGAGTTTTACCGAGATTGATTTTTCTTGTTGTTGGCTAAATTGAGTTTTTCTAATCGCCGTAAATTGACGAACTTGATCTCCCGCCCCAGGCACTATAGTTAGAAAGTTTCCTCGTACTAGGTTCGCGATGTTTTCAACGCCAGTGAGGGACACTTTCGCCTCTTCTAAGATGAATTTACTGCCAGCCGTTAGCATGTCGCTGAAAGCGGGTTCTATCGCTGCATTGGCAATAATTTGCTCGCGTTCATTGCTTAGTGAGAGGTTCGTAATCTGCCCAATCTCAATACCTCTGTACACAATAGGAGCACCAGTGGCACTGACTTTGTTTTCATCGGGTAGGGTGATTTGGATTGGGATACCACGGCCAGCGGTTTTTAGGTCTGGATACAGTTTGAATTGAGTATGCATGGTGACAGTCTCACCAGCATCTGGTGAGTCTACCGCTATAGAACCACCGAGTACGGCACTAAGGCTTTCTAATCGGACATCTATCCCATTAAAGCCAATGCTTGTTCCAATCCCACTCACATTCCAAAAGCGACTTTTAGTGGTAATGATATGACTAAACTCATCTTGAATAGAGGCTTGAATTAAGACAGATTCGGATTTTTCATCAAGCTTGTAACTAAACACTTCACCAATAGGAATTTTCTTATAAACAATTTTTGAACCAATGGAGATACCGCCAAGATCTTTTGATTTAAGCGTAACGTTTAATCCTTTTGCCGCTATCAGATCTGAGGGGGCAGATTCTAATGCCGTAAATACAGTCTCTTCTTTTGCATGAGAATCACTAGGTTGTATCGCGATATAGTTTCCAGAAACGAGCGCGTCTAAACCAGAAATACCTGAAAGCGAGGCAGTCGGTTTGACTAGCCAAAAACGAGTATCAGCATTGAGTAACTTTGTCGCTTCAGGATAAATGTCAGCATCGACATAAATCCGACTAAGATCTTCTGAAAGGGATATGTCTCGTATCATGCCGACTTCAAGACCTTGATAGCGAATCGTTGTCCTCCCTGCAACAAGACCTTGAGCGTTAGAGAAGTAAATCTGAATGCGTTGCCCAGCATCGTGAACCGCTTTAACCACTAACCAACCAGCAAGAAGCATAGTGATAATCGGTAGGATCCAAAGAGGGGATATCCCTTTACTCCTTTTTATATCAGGAGCATGTGACGTTTGGGATGTAGGTTGTTTATTCATTCACTGACTCATCTTTTGACGGGCGATTATAATTATCCCAGATTAATCTTGGGTCAATGCTCTCTGCGGCAAGCATAGTTAAGATAACGACTATACCAAAAGCGACAGCGCCATAACCGGGTGTAAAGTTAAGAATTTGGTCTCTATCAACTAATGTCATCATTATTGAAATTACAAATAAATCCATGACCGACCATTTACCGATCCATTTGACTGCAAAATAGATAATCATTCGTTGGCGGTGGTAAACGGAACGTTTAAATTGTATACATAACAATATATAAGCGAGCCCAAGAATTTTTATCACAGGCACTATGATACTTGCCACAAAAATGATGATCGCAATCCCATACATTTCATTCCGTACCAAGCCTGCGACCCCAGAAAAAATAGTGTCTTCTAATCTACGACCATTGGTTATTAGAATTGATATTGGAATTAAGTTCGCCGGAAAAATGGCTATCGAAGCAGCGATGACATAAGCCCACGTTTTTTGCAGCGAGTTCGGTTTTCTGTGGTGAAGCTTTTCGTGACAACGTTTGCACCTTTTTGCTGTAGGTTGCGAAAGATGGCAAGAATGACAATGTATCTCTTTATGCTTAAATTTATAATGGGTCTCTGACTGCCATACGTCCCAGTAGCGTTGTGTGCTGACCCGGCTGACAAGCAAAACGCTAAATAGTTGAAGAAACAGAAGACCAACTAATCCTGAACCAATATAAATGTCCGAATAATCTTGTAATTTAAAGCATGAGATTGCAATGCTGACTAAAAAAACATCTAACATCATCCAGTGCTTTAGTTTTTGAATACACAAAAGTGAATAACGTAAAACTCTAAACCAACGTAGTTTTAAACCTAGATGCGCGGTTAACACTGAAGAGCACACTAGGAAAGGAGCAATGGAGCTACAGAACAAAATGAGCAATGCAAGAGAAACAAATCCCTCTTTCATTAGAGTAATCATTCCAGAAGGCAATGTAGCCGGGATCATTACGCCGACAAGTCTAATGCTGATGAAGTCAAAAAAATGTGAAGGAATAAAAAGCAGTAAACAGGTAATAGCGATGGCGAGATCACCAGATAATGAAGGGGCCTCTCCGCTGTAGAGTAAAGTGCCGCATTGCGGGCAATAGGCACTTTTCCCTTTCTTAATCTCAACGATCTCGACAGGAAGCTCACACCCATGGCAGAGCTTCAGTTTAGTCGGAAGGGTAGATTGGTGAACTAGAGTACTCATGAATAAAAGCAACTCAATAAACAATTGTTGAGCTGTTTAAGCGTGAGACTGCACGCTTCCATATAGCGTTTGATACAAACCTTGCTGTCCAACCAATTCACCATGCGTCCCCGTCTGAGATACTTGACCATCTTCTAGTACGTAAATAATGTCGGCTTGTTTAACGGCTGACAGTCGATGAGCGACAATTAATGTCGTTCTATCTTTCAAGAAATCATTGAGTGCTTTATGCAAAGCCGCTTCTGTTGCGGTATCTAATGCCGATGTCGCTTCATCAAGAATAACAAATTGTGGATTACTTAAAACCATTCTTGCTATTGCGAGCCGCTGCCGTTGGCCGCCAGAAAGTCGAACGCCATTACGGCCAATTTGAGTATCTAAACCGTGGCTCAGTTGGCTAATTACATCATGCATTTGTGCTATCTCTAAAGCTCGCCATAAAGAGAGCTCATCGTACTCAGCACCAAGAGTCAGATTATGCCTTAAGCTGTCGTTAAATAGTATAGGTTGTTGTAATACAACGGCGATTTGGTCACGAATTATATTAAAGCCTATGTCTTCTGTTGACTCTCCGTTATAGCGAATTGTGCCTGAATTTGCGCTATATACACCAATTAAGAGCTGAATGAGTGTCGATTTTCCACCACCACTAGCACCGACTAGGGCGACTTTTTTTCCTGCGGGAATGGTTAAGTTTAAGTCGTTGAGTACTTTCAATTCGTCATTGTAAGAGAAGTTAATCATCTCAATGTCGATACTGACTTCACGATCATCTGTAAAAGGATTGACCTTAGATATTGGTCTTGCTTCTTCTTCTAGCTCTAAAAGAATGTTGATGCGATTAAGTGCCGCTTTAGCGCTATACCAAGAAAACTGAATGCCTAGCAGCTCTTGAACAGGTGAGAGCATAAACCACAAATAACCAAAAACAGCAAAAATTTGGCCTATGGTCAGGTCACTAAAGAGAACCATTAGCATTGCTACTGCGCGGAATAGTTCAAATCCAAGCAAAAAAAGTAGAAACGACACTCGTCCTGCTGCTTCCGATTGCCATGCATACTTGTCAGCATCGATTCGCACTTGATTCGCTTGCTCTTTTAACTGCTCTAAAAACTCCTTTTCGCGATTGGCTGCACGAAGTTGATAGATGCCGTCTAAGGTTTCGACAAGCCGATTTTGAAAAGTTTCAAAAGATTGGTTCTCTTTTTTCTTGAGGTGCTTGACCATGCCTCCCAATTTACGAGAAAAATAGATAACGATAGGGTTCACTAATAAAATAAACAGCCCAAGACGCCACTCAAGCCATAACAAAACGCCTGCAGTGCCAATGACAGTCAATAAACTAATAACAAATTTGCTTAAGGTAGAACCAATAAATTTATCAATCGTTTCAATATCAGTAATAAGATGGGCGTTGATGCCGCCACTTCCTTTAGTTTCGTACTGCCTAATGCTAATCCTACCTAGCTTATCGATCATCTTAGTTCGCATGTGGTAAGTAATGGTTTTAGACACTAACGTGAACTGCCTACTTTGCAGTATGTTGAATGCTTGGCTGAACCCTCGCATCAAAATGACAAGCAACAAGGTAAGAGCGATATAACCTGTAGGAGTTTGCATGGAAACGGGCAAGACAAGATTCATGTACTCTAGTCCACTTGCTGGGTTGTTTAGCAATACTTCATCAACCATGAGAGGCATCAGCAAAGGGATAGGGACACTAATAAGTGTTGCCAATAGAGCAATTGCGTTGGCAAACAGAAGCTTGGACTTGTGTTTTTTTACTTGAGTTATTAACCAAGAGCGGCTAATAGTATCATTTGAGTTGTTCATCTTGATGAGAATGAGTCCTATTAAGTTGTTGCATGGCATTCTACGTAGATCTGGCAATAATGGAAGTGTGGGATTTTTAATAAAAGGATAGTAAAGAGTACTATATGAAAATAGAACATTATGAACGCTTAACCAAACAGGCAGTCGCGTTAATAGAGTCAGAAAGTGATTTAATCGCTAATTTAGCGAACGTCAGCGCTCTTTTGAATATGGAGCTCGATGATCTTAATTGGGTAGGCTTTTACCTAATGAAACAAGATGAGTTGGTTTTGGGTCCATTTCAAGGATTACCCGCTTGTGTTCGTATTCCGGTTGGGCGAGGAGTGTGCGGAACCGCTGCGGCAACGAATACTGTTCAACGTATTTATGATGTCCACGAATTTGAAGGACATATTGCTTGTGATGCGGCAAGTAACTCAGAAATTGTTATTCCATTTTCAATTAATGGTAAAGTAGCCGGCGTTTTAGATATTGATAGTCCAAATATTGGTCGATTTAGTGAAGTTGATGAAGCTGGATTGACAAAATTGATGTCAGAAGTGGAAAACCTGCTCAATTCGCAGGCGAACAATGCATAAATTATTCTTTGACTGTGGTGTTTCGCTTGTAGGTCTCTATAATACGTAAAATATTTATCAGATTGCTCGCGGAATGACCGCATATAACCAGGAACCCACATGGAAAACACTGAAAAGTTAAAAAACAGCAAAGAAGTTATCGCATATGTTGCTGAATGTTTCCCTAAATGCTTTACTCTAGAAGGTGAAGCAAAACCACTTAAAATTGGTATTTTTCAAGATCTTGCTGAACGTTTAGCTGAAGATGAAAAAGTAAGTAAAACTCAGCTTCGTGCTGCTTTAAGACAGTACACGTCTTCATGGCGTTACCTTCACGGCGTAAAAGCTGGCGCAGTTCGTGTCGATCTTGACGGAAACGCATGTGGTGAACTTGAACAAGAACACGTTGATCATGCAAAAGAAGCGTTAGCAGAAAGCAAAGCTAAAGTGCAAGCTCGTCGTAAAGAGCAAGCTCAGAAAGCTCGTGAAGAAGGTAAAGCGAAACAGAAAGCGAAGAAAGCTCAACAGCCTCGTCGCCCTGCAACGCCAAAAGCTCCAAAAGTAGAAAAACCTGTTGAAACACGCGCGTTAAATGCTGATGAGTTCATCACTGGCAAAGAAGTGAATGTGAACATGGGTAAAGGAAACATGGCTGCGACCATTGTTGAAATCAATAAGGAAGATGTGCGTGTTCAACTTGCAAATGGCCTTCAAATGGTTGTGAAAGCGGAGCACTTGCGCGCATAAAGGAGATACTCCTACGCATGAAATGCCGTTCAAAATTGACACTGATTGCTGCTAGCTTATGGTTAGCAGCTTCAGCTCAGGCTCTTGAAGCCAAACTAGACCAAGATGACTTGCCTCTATTAGCTCCAGAAGTTCAACATGAAACTGCGAGCAAACGAGTAACTTCTCGTTTTACCCGTTCCCATTACAAACACTTCAATCTGAACGACGATTTCTCTCAAGCAATTTTTGATCGTTATGTAGAAATGCTCGACTACAATCGAAATATTTTTACTCAAGCAGATATGGACTCATTTACTGATTGGTCAAAACAACTGGATGATCAGCTAAAGTCAGGAAACAATCAAATTGCGTTCGATGTCTATAACCTTTCTATGCAAAAGCGTTTTGAACGTTTTAAATTTGCATTGTCAGTGCTTGATAACGAAATAAAATTTGATACTGATGACTTTATTGAACTTGACCGTTCTGACGCTACTTGGCCGAAAGATCAAGCCGAAGTCGATGAGTTATGGCGAAAACGAGTAAAATACGATGCGTTGAATCTTAAGCTAACGGGTAAAGAGTGGCCTGAGATTCAAGAAATGCTAGGTAAACGCTACAATAATGCAATGAAGCGTCTTACTCAATCTCATAATGAAGATGCATTTCAGCTTTATATGAATGCTTTCGCGCGTGAAGTTGACCCTCATACAAGTTACTTATCTCCTCGCAACGCAGAACAATTCCAATCTGAGATGAACTTATCTCTAGAAGGGATCGGCGCTGTTTTACAAATGACGGATGATTATACTGTTATTCGTTCTTTGGTTGCTGGTGGTCCAGCATCGAGTAGTAAACAACTCGGTGAAGGGGATCGCATCGTTGGCGTTGGACAAGATGGCGAAGAGATCGTAGATGTGATTGGGTGGCGTTTAGATGACGTTGTCCAATTAATCAAAGGACCAAAAGGTACAAAAGTTAATTTGCAGATTTTACCCGAAGGTAAAGATGCAAAAAGTAACGTTGTAACAATTGTCCGAGATAAGATTCGTTTAGAAGATAGAGCCGTAAAATCAGAGCTTATTGAGAAAGATGGTAAGAAAATTGGAGTGTTAGAAGTACCAAGTTTTTATGTTGGTCTTTCAAACGATACTGACAAACTTATTGTTGATCTTAAAAAGCAAAATGTAGATGGCATCATTGTTGATTTACGAAACAATGGTGGTGGTGCATTAACTGAAGCGACTGCTCTTTCTGGCTTGTTTATTGAAAGCGGACCTGCGGTTCAAGTTCGAGATAGCTACGGCCGTATCAATGTCAATAGTGATACCGATGGCAAGATTAGCTATCAAGGTCCTTTGACTGTGTTAGTGAATCGATACAGTGCTTCTGCTTCAGAAATCTTTGCTGCTGCAATGCAAGATTACGGACGAGCAATTATCTTGGGTGAAAACTCATTTGGTAAGGGTACCGTTCAACAACACCGTTCGTTGAATCATATTTATGATTTATTTGATAAAGAGTTGGGGTATGTTCAGTACACGATTCAAAAATTCTATCGAATCAACGGTGGCAGCACCCAAAACAAAGGTGTGATTCCGGATATTGCATACCCAACAGCGATCGAAGCCTCGGAAACGGGTGAGAGTGTAGAAGATAATGCGCTGCCTTGGGATAGTATCCCACCAGCAAAATACGATGTGTTACAGGGTAACACTGAGTTGATTTCAACACTGACTACGCAACATCAACAACGTATCGAAAAGGATATGGAGTTCAACTTTATCGCTCAAGATATTGCTAAGTATAAAGCTGAAAAAGACGATAATACTTTGTCTTTGAATGAAAAAGTACGAGTGGCAGAGAGTGATAAAGCGGATAAAATTCGTTTGGAAAGAATTAACTTACGTCAGAAAAGTGATAAGCAAGAAGCATACAAATCACTTGATGATGTTCCAAAAGATTATGAATCTCCAGATGTGTACCTAGACGAGTCCGTTGCGATTATGGTCGATATGCTAAAATTAGAGAGCACTGATTAAGTTCTAATTTATAGTCGTATACTTATCGATATCCAATAAAAAGCGAGCCTTGAGCTCGCTTTTTTCATAAATTCGCTGAAAGAAATAACGTGATTTAGATCAAATTTTTAGATTTATCGTATATCTCAACCTAAACTTAAAAGAAAAGTGAGGGATTGATTATGCGCTGGTTTTTAATGTTGCTTGTTTGCGTTGGTGCCAACTTTAGTATGGCCAATGACGTGTCAGAGAAAAATAAAGATTTAACTCAATTTGATATGCCTTTGCTACTTGGAGATTGGTATTTGATCAATCCAGATTCAAATAAATCGTCTGAAAATTTTTTAGCAATAAAGTTAACCTTAGAATCAAATTATTCATTCCAAATTGATATCCAGAAAAAAGATTACACCGTTGACCACTGGGAAGGGTTATTTGCCGCAAATGATGACACCATCATTCTTGGTTTGAACACATCTGAACCCCAAGTTTACAAGTATTCAAGTAACCATCATATGCTTAACTTGAACGGTGTCATGTTTACTAAAGCATTACCTAACGCTCTCGCTGGGATGTGGTCGAGTGAGCATTTAAGTGGCGATGATATATTAGCAAGTAATGTTAATAAAATGGATTTACTACTACAGCCTGATTTTGTATTCCAATTCAAAGTGTCTTCAGATGAAGGAAGTGAGGCCATTCATCGAGGTGTTTACTACACTGAAGGTGATAACTTAGTGTTGCTATATAAGAACGGTGAGCAGAACACAACATACCGACTTGATAGCGATAAACTGACATTAGAAAACGAAAACGGCGACATGTACGCAGTACTGAACCGCGTCAAATAAGCTAAAAATAATTCTATTACTAATATTAATATTTTTAGCCTTTAATATTAATCCTGGATGTAAATTCAGCAGCTAAACGGGGTATTTCCGCTAAATACCTCGTTTTTTTATTGCTAGGCTTGTTTTATGCCTCAACAAGTCGTAGAACTACTCTGTTAAAGATTCCCTTAAAAGTATTACGTACAAGGATTAAGACATGGCACACACCCCACAAGCCAAATACCGTAAAGATTATCAATCTCCATCTCATACTATTTCAGATCTTGATCTGACTTTCGACTTACATGATAACGCCACTTTAGTCACCGCTGTATCTCAAGTAAAACAGCAACTAGATAGCACAACGCTGAATCTAGAGGGTGACAATGTAGAGCTCAAATCTATCAGTGTTAACGGAGAAGAGTGGAGTGACTACACGATTCATCCTGCTTCGTTAGAGATTGCAAACTTACCGAGTGAGTTTGAGTTGGTGATTGTTACCTTGATTGATCCTGAAGCAAACAGTGCATTAGAAGGTTTGTATAAATCTGGCGGTGCGTTCTGCACCCAGTGTGAAGCTGAAGGCTTCCGTCGTATAACTTACTACATGGATCGCCCAGACGTATTAGCCAAATTTACGACAACGGTTATTGCTGATAAAGCGCAGTACCCATTCTTACTGAGTAATGGTAATCGAGTCGATGAAGGCGAAATCGAAGGTGGCCGCCACTGGGTTAAATGGCAAGATCCACATCCTAAACCTGCCTACTTATTTGCGCTTGTCGCTGGCGACTTTGATGTACTCCGCGATAAGTACACCACGAAATCAGGTCGTGATGTTGCACTAGAAATCTTTGTAGATAAAGGCAATCTAGATCGTGCTAGCCATGCAATGGTATCCTTGATTAACTCAATGAAATGGGATGAAGAGCGCTTCGACCTTGAATACGATCTTGATATTTACATGATCGTTGCTGTCGATTTTTTCAATATGGGCGCAATGGAGAACAAAGGATTAAATATCTTTAACTCCAAGTTTGTTCTAGCAAATAACCAAACCGCAACCGATGCCGATTACTTAGGTATTGAAGCCGTTATAGGTCATGAGTATTTCCACAACTGGACAGGAAACCGCGTTACCTGCCGTGATTGGTTCCAGCTCAGTTTGAAGGAAGGCTTAACCGTCTTTAGAGATCAAGAGTTCTCATCGGATCTTGGTTCTCGTGCTGTAAATCGAATCGGAAATGTTCGTACTATTCGTGGCCCTCAATTTGCTGAAGATGCGAGCCCAATGTCTCACCCAATTCGTCCAGAAAAAGTCATTGAGATGAATAACTTCTATACATTGACTGTGTACGAAAAGGGCAGCGAAGTCATCCGTATGATGCATACTTTACTTGGTGAAGTAGGTTTCCAAAAAGGGATGAAGTTATACTTTGAACGCCATGATGGCACCGCAGCAACATGTGAAGATTTCGTTGCGGCAATGGAGCAAGCAAGTGGTGTCGATTTAACTCAGTTCCGTTTGTGGTACAGCCAATCGGGTACGCCGACTCTTCGTGTTGAAAGTGACTATGATGCAGAAAACAAAACCTATTCATTAACGGTTGAGCAATCTACAGAAGCGACACATGAACAGAAAGAGAAACAAGCACTTCATATTCCATTCGATATTGAACTATATAGTGCAAGTGGCGAACCGATTACGCTACAGTGTAACGGTGAAAAAGTTCATAATGTGCTGGATGTTAAGCAAGATAAACAGACTTTCGTTTTTGAAAATGTAACAGAACAGCCGATTCCATCTCTATTAAGAGAATTCTCTGCGCCTGTTAAATTAGAATACGATTACTCTGATGATGAACTGATCTTCTTAATGGTTAACGCACGTAATGAGTTCGCTCGTTGGGATGCAAGCCAAATGCTGCTGGGTAAATACATTCGCACCAATATCGATAATATCCAGCAAGGCAAGGGTGTTGAACTGCCAGAGTCCGTCATCGATGCGTTCCGCGGCGTATTGCTGAATGAAGAACTAGAACCTGCCTTTATTTCAGAAGTATTAAGCTTACCAAATCACAACGAAGTCTCTGGTTGGTTTAAACAAGTGGATGTGGATGCGATTGCTACTGTCTTGAAAGAGATGAAAGTAACACTAGCTCAAAACTTGAATGATGAATTGTCAGCAACTTACCATAGCCTAAAACAAGATGAGTACACGATAGAACATGCTGCGATTGGCAAACGTTCATTACGTAATGCATGTTTGGCTTTCCTAGCAAATAATGAGAATGGTGATGCGTTAGTAGTAGAGCAGTACAACTCGGCTAACAACATGACTGACACGATTGCGGCAATGTCTGCAGCGAATGCAGCACAGTTACCTTGTCGTGAAACCTTGATGCAAGATTACAGTGACAAGTGGAAACATGATGGACTGGTCATGGACAAATGGTTTGCGCTTCAAGGGATGAACCCTGCATCTAATGCTTTAGATAATATTAAAGTGTCAATGGAACATTCAGCATTTAGCTTGAAAAACCCTAACCGTACTCGTAATTTGATTGGTTCGTTCTTGAATTTCAATGCGGTTCAATTTCATGCGAAATCAGGTGAAGGTTATCAATTTGCAGGAGAGATCCTACGCGAGTTAAATAGCAGTAATCCACAAGTTGCTTCGCGCCTTATTGATCCATTACTTAAGTACCGCCGCTATGATCAACAGCGCCAAGATTTGATCAAAGTGGAGCTTGAGAAATTAAAAGCAATGGATAATCTAGCAAAAGATTTGTTTGAAAAAGTAACGAAAGCACTAGAAGCTTAATTTGTTATTTTGATAAAGTGGTGGTGCACATTCAGTGTGCCACCTTTTTCATTTATAACGATTTAAAAATATCATGAACTATTACCATTTTTCACTAAACATCAGCTACCAAGCTTTTTTCTCTCACTACTCAGGCGCAGCAAGCACCGTGCAAGTTGTTACAGAAAATGGGTTGCGTTTGCAATTGCCAGCATCACGATTTCGCCCGTTTATTAGCCAAATTGGCCTTAAAGGACGCTTTAGACTAACAACTGACCAAAATAATAGGTTTATAAAGTTAGAAGCTCTGTGACCTTCAAGATTTTCAGAGAGTTAAATAGAATCTTAATCACATTATCAAACATTTCACCTCCTACCAGCCCCAAAACAATTAACTATTTATCAATAAAACTTTTACAATAAGATTAAGCATTACCTAAGCTAGATATGCAAATCTGGCGATCCCCTATAATAAAGATAAATCTAATTGTGGAGTATGAATATGACCGCGCGTGAAATTGTAGTGCCGGTTCTGCTTGAAAAAGTGTACCAACTTATTCAAGACAAACTCGAGCTTGCTCATCAGCCTTTAGTTACACATCTCGCTAAACATATGTTTAGTAATATTTCACAGGATGATTTAGTCCAAAGGAATGAATCTGATCTTTATGGTGCAATAATCAGCCTGTGGCATCATATCTCAGAAAAGAAAGCGGAAGACATTTCGGTACGGGTTTTCAATCCAACAGTAAGCCGCCAAGGTTGGCAGTCGACACATACTATTGTCGAAATTGTCGTTCCAGATAGTCCATTTCTTGTCGATTCTGTAAAGATGGCTCTCAACCGTCTTGATCTCTCTTCTCACCTGATGCTTCATGGTCCAACTCAACTTGATCGTACAAAGGATGGCGCAATTGTCGATGTGAATAATGGCAAAGGTGCTTTCCAATCTCTTTTTCATGTAGAAGTGGATAGATTGAGCAGCAAAGAAGAGATGACTCACCTTAAAAATGAGTTAATAGAAATTCTCAATGATACAGGTTTGGTGGTCAATGATTGGTTACTAATGGTTGAACGCCTAGAAGAAGTTACCAATCAAGTTGAAGCAAATAAATCGATTATTCCAATTGAGAGCGACCGTTTTGATGAAACAACCGCATTTATCCGTTGGTTAGGTGATCACAACTTTACTTTTATGGGGTACAAAGAGTACGACCTTGTTTCTGAAAATGGGGATACTCTTCTTAGACCAACAAAGGATAAAGGGTTAGGGTTATTTGCTAATCCAGATCGCGTAAGAAGTGTGAAGTTATCTGAATTCTCAGATTCTGCGCGTTTAGAAGCAAAGAAACCATTTTTGCTGATACTGACAAAAGGCAACACAGCTTCTCGTATACATCGTCCAGCTTACACCGATTATATTGGTATCAAAAAGTTTGATGAAAATGGCAAAGTGACAGGTGAGCACCGCTTCACTGGGCTGTATACATCAGCTGTTTATAACCAAGGTGTCGCAAGCATTCCACTGGTTCGTGAGAAAGTAAAACGTATTCTAGATGCGAGTCAATATCGTGATGGTTCGTACTCTTATAAAGCGCTTCACAATATTTTAGAAAACTATCCTCGTGATGAGCTTATCCAAGCAAAAGAAGAAGAGCTTCTTGAAGTCGGGATGGGCGTGGTTCAAATGCAAGATAGAGATATGTTGCGTTTGTTCGTACGTAAAGACCCGTTTGGTCGTTTCTTTAGTTGCATGGTTTACGTTACCAAAGACCGTTACAACACGGAACTTCGCCGCCAGACTCAACGCATTTTGAAGCAGTACTTTGGCTGTGAACAAGAAGTAGAATTTACGACTTATTTTTCAGAGAGCCCACTAGCGAGAACGCATTACATTGTTCGTGCAAACGAAAGCAATATCAATGTTGACGCAAAAACGATTGAGCAAAATCTAATGGAAGTATCTTCATCTTGGGACGATCGTTTATCCGATTCTATTGTTGCAAACTTCGGTGAAAGCAAAGGTTTACCGCTGTCCAAAGAGTACATGCGAGCTTTCCCACGTTCATACAAAGATGACATGATGCCAGGCTCTGCGGTTGCTGATATTGAAAGACTTGAAGCATTAAGTGAAGAGAATAAGTTGGGGATGCTGTTTTATCGTCCACAAGAAGAAACTGCAGACTCAAAAGCGGTGCGCTTGAAGCTGTTTTATCACAGTGATGAGCCAATCCACCTTTCAGACGTAATGCCAATGCTTGAAAACCTTGGTTTACGTGTTATCGGTGAGTCTCCATACGAAGTTAGAAAATCCAATGGTCGTACGTACTGGATCCTTGATTTCTCCATGCTTCATAAAAGTGAAGCAACCGTCGATCTTAGAGAAGCAAGAGATCGTTTCCAACAAGCATTCGCGGCAATTTGGTCTGGTGAGTTAGAGAGTGATGGATTTAACCGTTTGGTTCTTGGAGCGGGTCTAACTGGGCGTGAAATTTCAATTTTACGTGCTTATGCTCGCTATATGCGTCAAGTCGGCTTCCCATTCAGTCAGCAGTACATTGAAGAAACACTGTCTCATTATCCTAATCTGGCAAAAGGGTTAGTCGATCTTTTTGTTAAGCGTTTTGATCCAAAAGCGAAAGGTCGAATCAAAGGTCAAACCGATTTGATCGCGAAGATCACTGAGCAGCTTGATCACGTAGAAAGTCTCGATGATGATCGAATTATTCGTCGTTATATGGAGATGATTTCTGCCACGCTGCGTACCAACTACTACCAGTTGGATGAGAATAAACAGTCTAAACCTTGGCTCGCTTTAAAAATGAAGCCGAAAGATATCCCAGAAATTCCGGCACCTGTGCCAGAGTTTGAGATATTTGTGTACGCACCAGATATTGAAGGTGTTCACCTACGTGGAGGCAAGGTCGCACGTGGTGGTTTACGTTGGTCAGATCGCCAAGAAGATTTCCGTACTGAGATTCTAGGCTTAGTAAAAGCTCAACAAGTAAAAAATACCGTAATCGTACCCGTGGGTGCAAAAGGTGGCTTCGTTTGTAAACGTCAGCATAACTTCACTACTCGTGATGCGATTTTTGCAGAAGGTCAGCGCTGTTATAAACGATTCATTCGCGCACTTCTGGATGTTTCAGATAATATCATTGAAGGTGAGGTAAGCCCTCCGAAGAACGTGGTTCGTCATGATGAAGATGACCCGTATTTGGTTGTAGCCGCAGATAAAGGTACTGCTACATTCTCTGATTTAGCGAACTCAGTGTCAGAAGAGTACAATTTCTGGCTAGGTGATGCCTTTGCTTCTGGTGGATCTAATGGTTACGACCATAAAGCAATGGGTATTACTGCGAAAGGGGGCTGGGAGTCGGTTAAACGTCATTTCCGTGAAATGGGTATTGATTGCCAACAAACGGATTTCACCGCAATTGGTGTCGGTGATATGGCTGGGGACGTGTTTGGTAATGGCATGTTGCTATCGAAACATATTCGCATGCAAGCCGCGTTTAACCACATGCATATTTTCATTGACCCGAATCCCGAGTCGGCACCAAGTTGGGAAGAGAGAAACCGTCTGTTCAACCTGCCAAGGTCAAGTTGGGAAGATTACAATGCGGATCTCATCTCTAAAGGTGGTGGTATTTTCTCTCGTCGAGCTAAGTCTATCTCTCTGACTCCTGAGATCCAGAAGATGCTTGGTACGAAGAAAGGATCCGCAACGCCGAATGACTTGATCAAAATGATCTTGAAAATGAACGTTGATCTGCTTTGGAATGGGGGAATTGGTACTTATGTTAAGGCTTCCACTGAAACCCATACTGATGTAGGCGACCGCGCAAATGATTCGCTTCGTATCGATGGTAAAGATCTTAAAGCTAAGATTGTCGGAGAAGGCGGCAACTTGGGTATGACTCAGTTAGGTCGTATTGAATACGCTCTTACTGGCGGTCGTGTGAATACAGACTTTGTCGATAACGTTGGTGGCGTAGACTGTTCTGACAATGAAGTTAACATTAAGATCTTCTTGAATGGTTTAGTCTCAAATGGTGATATGACGGTTAAGCAGCGTAACCAAGTGCTTGAGTCAATGGAAGATGAAGTGGGTGAGATCGTTCTGGATGATGCTTACTGCCAGGCTGAATCAATCTCTGTGACGGAACATCAAGGGGTATCATTGGTGAAAGAGCAGATACGCTTTATTCACGCAATGGAGAAAGGGGGCTATCTAGATCGTGCTCTTGAGTACATTCCAGATGATGAGACATTACTTGAAAGAGAGAAGTTGGGCAAAGCGCTCACTCGACCAGAGCTTTCGGTTCTGATTGCTTATGGCAAAATGGTACTTAAAGAAGATCTTGTTTGTGATGAAATTGCAAAAGATGAGTTCCATTCGCAGCAATTAACTCAGTACTTCCCGACAGCGTTACGTCGTAACTATTTATCACATATGGATAACCATCCGTTACGTGCAGAAATTATAGCAACAGGTCTCGCCAACCAAATGGTTAATGAGATGGGCTGCAATTTTGTCACTCGTTTGCAAGAGGAGACAGGGGCGACTATTGCCGACATTGCGAATTCTTATGCCGCTGCGCGTGAAATATTTGGTTTGGGTGAGGTTCTTAAGAACTTACGACAGTTAGATAACCAAGCGGAATCAACGGCACAATATGATTTAATGTTTTATGTTCGTCGTACACTTCGCCGTTTATCTCGTTGGTTACTACGAAATAGAACAGGTAAGCTATCAGTTAAAGAACTCATTGCTCTTTATCAAAATGATGTCGATACCATTGTTGATAAGCTTGATGACTTACTGGTTCCTAATGAAGTTGCAGAACATAATGAGTTAGCGAAGTCATGGATTGATCGCGGTATTGATGCTGAACTTGCTAATTATGTTGCAAGATTGTCTAGTTTATACTCAGCACTGGATATATCCACAGTGTCCCGTGAAAAAGGCAAAACAGTCGTTCAAGCGGCTAAGTTGTACTTTAACTTGGGTGACAGACTTTCACTTCACTGGTTCTTGAAGCAAATTAACGGTCAAGGCGTGGATAATAACTGGCAAGCACTTGCAAGAGCTGCCTTCCGAGAAGACTTAGATTGGCAACAACGCCAATTAACGGGACAAGTTCTGAGTTGTGGTTGCGCGCCAGAAGATCTTGATGTGATGAAGGCGCTTGATGAGTGGATTGACGCGAATTCAATTTCTCTTCATCGCTGGGAGAGCATCTTAAATGAGTTCAAAGTCGGTTCTGTTCATGAATTTGCTAAATTTTCCGTCGCTTTACGGGAATTGATGTTATTAAATTTGAATTGTTCGGCAAATGAGTAAATAATACAGCCCCGTTTATACGGGGCTTTTTATTATCGGAGGCACAATGCTCTACCGTCTTGCCAGAAGTGGCTTTTTCCAACTTGATGCCGAAAAGGCACATGATCTTGCAATCCAAAATCTTCAACGCTTTACCGGCACACCTATTGATCTTTTTTATCGTCAACAACTACCTCAACGTTCAGTTGAATGCATGGGACTTACTTTTAAGAACCCTGTAGGGCTAGCGGCTGGCTTAGATAAAAATGGCGAATGTATCGATGCTTTCGGTGCAATGGGCTTTGGTTTCATTGAAGTCGGCACGGTTACTCCTCTTCCTCAACCGGGCAATGATAAACCACGTATGTTCCGCCTTGTTGAAGCGGAAGGTATCATCAATCGTATGGGCTTTAATAATCTTGGCGTAGATGTACTCGTCGAGAATGTTAAGCGTTCAAATTACGATGGCGTACTTGGGATTAACATTGGTAAAAACAAAGATACACCAATCGAAAAGGGTAGCGATGATTACCTAATTTGTATGGAAAAAGTGTATCAGTACGCAGGCTATATTGCGGTAAACATCTCTTCACCAAATACTCCTGGTCTTCGTTCTCTTCAATATGGAGAGGCTCTTGATGAATTGCTTTCAGATCTAAAAGTGAAACAATCAGAGTTAGAACAGAAACATGGTAAGTATGTACCTCTTGCATTGAAAATTGCACCAGATTTGAGTGATGATGAAATTAGTCAGATTTGCCAATCTCTGATCAACAATAAGATCGATGGTGTTATCGCAACCAACACCACTCTTGATCGTTCGATAGTCGAAGGCATGAAGTTTTCAAATGAAGCGGGCGGTTTAAGTGGACGTCCTGTTCAATCGCGCAGTACTGAAGTCGTTCGTAAGCTTCATGAAGAGCTTGGCGATAAACTCCCAATTATCGGAGTAGGTGGTATCGACTCTTATGTTGCAGCAAAAGAGAAGATGATGGCTGGCGCTAAACTCGTACAGGTTTACTCAGGTTTCATCTATAAAGGTCCAGGTTTAGTACGAGATATCGTTAAAAATCTATAAATTTATTAAATTGCAATAAGTTACTGGGTCGTTTTAAGCATAGAAGGGGGAATGATTTCCCCTTTTTTTTTTCGCTTTGCTTTGTAAAATTGTATTTGTTGAAGAAATAGCAGTGGTGCTTTTTTTTAATTCCTACGTTTATCTTGAAGATATGAGACAAAGTAATGTTGAAACCGAGCGATACATGGAAGTGGTATTTTGAAGACGAGAGCTCTAGCTTAATGCTAGATCTCGGTCAAAATATGCTGTTTCAAACAAACTTGGTTCGTAAACTATTGGTTGACTGTGCAATTGGAAATAATGAATTCACAGTTGATGATGCCTCTGCTTTTCAAACATACAAAGAACAAATCCAATATTTAGGCTTAAGCGAACCTCGCCAAGCCGAACTTACCTTATATTGCGTGGCAGCTAAACGTTTCCATAAACCAGTACAACCTAAGAGCTGGTTCTTCGATTATCAAGGCGAAGGCTATCAGCCTTGTGAAGGTGATATTATTAGCTTGGTCAATGAGAACGGGCAAGGACACTTCATCGTTCTAGAGGTAGGGGATAACGCTAGCCTGTGTATATCGGTAGAGCGTGACTCATTTATGCTTACTTCATCCAAAATGCTCAATTTTGGTGATTCTATTAAAGTGATGCATGACCGCATGGCATGTGCAAATCATATACTAGCATCTAATCACATTGCATTAGTCGGCTAACAACCCCTTAATGCCCAGCACCTTGATGTCCAACACAGTTTAATTCCCACTACATAGCTAGTTATCAGCCTCCTTCTGCTATAACTCAATTATTCACGTCACCATTCCGTTAAATACTCCTTCCTTGAATAACTCCATTAAATTCGCCCGTAAATTCTTGTAAAAAATAGGCTTAATGGGTGGGGGAGATTAACAGATATTCTCCGTCTTAATGAAAATGTCAATAAATAAACCAGCTAGCCTATATGTCTTAGATGTAATATAAGGTGTTACTAGCGACAAGAATGCCTATTAATCAATCAACATATCTACCCTGTATGTGTCTTACTAATGATACGTATACAGAAAATGAAATTATTTTTCTCTCGTTGTGACACTTTCAAGCACTGCATATCCTCCTTAATGCCAATATTATTCCCTGTTTATGAAAATTTGTAGCTAAATTTCACCTTAAAAACCAATCTGGTATAGTCCAAAACTAGCGCGAATAAGTATTCACTATCAATAAACCCCTTTGTTTATGGTGCTGATTCAAGAGTGCTGAGTTTTCGAATGAAAATGTCGATAGAGAAGCTAAGCTGGTGGTTTGATGAGCATTTGAGCGGTTTTAGAAAGAAAAGAATCAGTTAGTTTGATGAATCCTCTGCAATCTCAGGTATAATCAAGCTCATTTTTTTATTAATAAAAGAACACTATGAATCAATATCTAGCGGTTACCTCAAACGGCCTTGAGAACCTATTAGTTGAAGAACTAAAGCAATTAGGGATCTCTGACCCAAAACCGGTTCAAGCCGGTGTGAAATTTAAAGCAACGAATGAACAGATCTATCGTTGCTGTTTGTGGAGTCGTTTAGCATCTAGATTTGTACGTGTTTTGTCTGAATTCACTTGCCAAGATGATATGGATTTGTACTTGTCATCAACATCAGTGAACTGGGTGAATCACTTCCACAGTTCAAAACGATTTGTTGTTGATTTCAACGGGACAAATAATGAGATTCGTAATAGTCAATACGGCGCAATGAAAGTAAAAGATGCGGTTGTTGATTGCTTCGAAAAGAAAGGCTTACCTCGTCCTTCGATCAGTAAAGATCAGCCAGATCTTCGTATTCATGTGCGTTTACACCGTGATAAAGCTTTGATTGGTATTGATATGGTGGGGAGTGGTCTTCATCAGCGTGGTTACCGCCCAGAGTCTGGCCGAGCGCCTTTACGTGAAACGCTTGCAGCTGCCGTTATTCTACGTAGTGGCTGGGATGCAACGAAACCTTTCTTAGACCCTATGTGTGGTTCTGGTACGTTGGTCATTGAAGCTGCGATGATGGCAGCGAATATGGCACCAGGTGTTAAGCGCCAATCTTGGGGCTTCCAAGCTCTAGAAGATTTTGAGCCAGAAACATGGGCAGAAGTAAAATCTGAAGCAAGCGTACAAGCTCGCCGTGGTGTTAAGAAGGTAGAATGCAAATTCTATGGCGTAGATAACGATCCGCGCGTTTTACAAACTGCGCGTGATAATGCTCGTCGTGCTGGTGTAGAGAGCCTTATTGAATTTACGTTGGGTGATGCGGCTCAACTTAAGAAGCCTGCTGAATTTAACAATGGTGTGATTGTTTCAAATCCACCATATGGTGAACGTTTGGGTACAGCTCCTGGCCTTATTGCGCTTTACACTGCGTTTGGTGCGCAACTGAAATCAGAGTTTGGTGGTTGCCAAGCATCAATTTTCTCAAGTAATGATGAGCTGCTTAGTTGCTTACGCATGCGAGCTGAAAAACAGTATAAATTGAATAACGGTGCGTTACCGTGTCACCAAAAGAACTATTCAATCTCAGATCGCCCGATGTCAGAACGTCCGGAAGCTGATCAACAGACCGTTGTCGCTCCTGACTTTGCTAACCGTTTAAAGAAAAACATTGGTAAAATAGGCAAGTGGGCACGTAAAGAGAAACTGGATTGCTACCGAATCTATGATGCAGATTTACCTGAGTACAATGTCGCTATTGATGTATACCCAGGTTACCTTGTGATCCAAGAGTATGCGGCGCCGAAAGATGTACCTGAAGAGAAAGCAAAACGCCGTTTAACCGACATCATTCGAGCAAGCATTCAAGTGACAGGTGTGGATGCAAATAACGTTGTACTTAAAGTTCGTGAAAAACAGAAAGGACGTTCGCAATACCAAAAATTGGCTCAGCAGTCGTCTAAGATGGAAGTCAACGAATACGGCGTTAAGCTTATCGTTAATCTAACAGACTATCTTGATACAGGTCTGTTCCTTGATCATAAGTTGACACGTCGTAAGCTAGGTGAGTTAGCAGCGGGTAAAGATTTCCTAAACTTGTTCGCGTACACAGGCTCTGCAACAGTTCATGCTGCATGTGGTGGTGCTAAATCAACGACAACTATTGATATGTCGAACACTTATTTAGATTGGGCGAAAGAGAACCTTGCGCTGAACGGTCAATCAGGTAAGCAACATAAGTTTGAGCAAGCAGACTGCCTACAGTGGTTAGCGAAGGCGACAGATAAATTCGATCTTATTTTTATCGATCCGCCAACGTTCTCTAACTCAAAGCGTATGGAGCAATCTTTCGATATTCAGCGTGATCATATTATGCTGATGGAGAACTTAAAACGTATCTTGAATGAGCAGGGGACGATTGTTTTCTCTAATAACAAACGTCACTTCAAAATGGATTTAGATGCGTTGAAAGAGTTAGGCTTGTCTGCTCGTAATATTTCACACCAAACCTTACCACTAGATTTCTCACGTAATAAGCACATTCACAATTGCTGGGTGATTACGCACAGTGATGCTGCTCAAGGTTAATTAAAGTGCTGACATTATACAGTACAGAAGGGTGCCATCTATGTGAGATGGCATTCGAACTACTTCAAAGCTTGAATTTGACAGACCAAGTTGAAGTAGTGGATATCGCTTTTGATGATGAGTTGTTTTCACGTTACGGGGTCACAATACCTGTGCTCAAATATCAAAATTCAGAAATTAATTGGCCTTTCGGCCTGCAAGAATTACAAGACTGGTTAAATAACAATGGCATTACTTACCATACATAACGCACAACTGGCTTTTGGTGACCACCCATTACTTGATCATGCAGATTTTGCTCTGCAAGAAAACGAGCGGGTTTGTCTCGTGGGTCGTAATGGTGCGGGTAAATCAACACTGATGAAGATTCTAGCAGGCGATGTTTTGCTAGATGATGGAAAAATTCAGATCACGCAAGATGTTGTCGTTTCTCGATTAGAACAAGATCCACCACGTAACGAAGAAGGTACGGTTTATCAATACGTGTCTGGTGGTTTGGCTGAAGTTGGTGAGCAACTCAAGATCTACCACGATCTTCTTGATCTTATAGCAATCGATCCATCAGAAAAGAATATTAACCGTTTATCTCGTGTACAAGAACAGCTTGATCACTCAAATGCTTGGCGCTTCGAAGATCGTGTCACTAATGTATTAGCCGCTCTTAAATTAGATGCTGAAACTAAACTGACCGAATTATCAGGTGGTTGGCAGCGTAAAGCGGCGCTTGCTCGTGCTTTAGTATGTGATCCGGATGTATTACTCCTTGATGAACCAACTAACCACCTTGATGTTACGACGATTGAATGGCTAGAGGGGTTCTTAAAGGATTTCCGTGGTTCAATTATCTTCATTTCTCATGACCGCGCATTCATCAAATCAATGTCGACACGAATTGTTGATTTAGACCGTGGTAAATTGAGCTCTTATCCAGGTGATTACGAAAATTACCTTGTTGAGAAAGAAGAAGCGCTGCGTGTCGAAGAGATGCAAAATGCTGAGTTTGATAAAAAGCTTGCTCAAGAGGAAGTTTGGATCAGACAAGGTATCAAAGCTCGTCGTACTCGTAATGAAGGCCGTGTAAGAGCACTTAAGAAACTACGTGAAGAGCGTTCTAACCGACGTGAAGTGCAAGGCAAAGCCAATATGCAAATCGATACCTCGGCTCGCTCAGGTAAGATTGTATTTGAAGCTGAAAACCTATCTTTTGCGTTTGAAGGTAAGCAGATTGTTTCTGACTTCAGCTTCAACATTATGCGTGGTGACCGTATCGCACTTATCGGGCCTAATGGCTGTGGTAAGAGTACCGTTCTCAAGTTGCTATTAGACAAATTGCAGCCTGATTCTGGTCGTTTGCATTGTGGTACTAAGTTAGAAGTGGCGTATTTCGATCAATATCGCGAAATTTTAGATCCAGAAAAGTCTGTAATTGATAACCTTGCCGAAGGGAAGCAAGAGGTGACAGTCGGTGGTAGAGAGCGTCATGCACTTAGCTACCTTCAAGATTTCTTATTTTCACCAAAGCGTGCTCGTACGCCAGTTAAAGCACTGTCTGGTGGTGAAAAAAATAGACTGTTATTGGCTCGAATCTTCCTTAAATCGAATAATTTATTGATTCTTGATGAACCAACCAACGATTTAGATATCGAAACATTGGAACTTTTAGAAGATTTGCTTGCCAACTATCAGGGTACTTTACTTCTTGTAAGCCACGATCGTCAGTTTGTAGATAATACGGTGATGACGAGCTGGATATTTGAAGGTAATGGCCAAGTTGAAGAGTTTGTTGGTGGTTATCACGATGCTCAGCAACAACGACTGCAAGCTCAACAGTATCGAGTGGTCGAAAAGTCACCAAAGAAACAGAAAGTGGTTGAGGAAACTCCCAAAACCGCACCAGTAAAAGCTAAAGCGAAGAAGTTATCGTATAAGCTACAGCGAGAGTTAGAACTTTTACCTTCTCGTTTAGAAGAGTTAGAAACACAAATTGAAGCACTGCAGTCTCAAGTGAACGATCCCAATTTCTTTGTTCAGCTAGCAGAGCAAACACAACCCATTTTAGACAAGTTGTCTGCCACCGAGCAGGAGCTTGAAGTTGCTTTTGAGCGTTGGGAAGAGCTTGAAGCAATGCAACAGGAAAGTTAATTGTTAATGAGTCGTATGAATTTAAAGTTAGCTACATTTAAGCTAACCACTGTCGCCGCTACTATTTTAGCTGCGACTTCAGCAAACGCAGCCCTCTACAAGATCGTTGAAGTTGCCCCTACGGGGATTTCAGCTGATCAATATGTAGAAGTGTATGGTGAAACTATTCAACCTGTTGTTGCTAACTATGATGCAGGAGCAAGTCAATTAGGCTGTTTCGAACCTTCAGCTAATAGCACTGCCTGTGAAGCTTATAAACTGGCAGGTGATACCCGTAATTGGGCTGAAGGTGTGAGTTACCGTGAAGAAGCGCCGTTTGGGATGGACAATTCCTTCAGCTATGTTCAAGAAGCCGGTGATTTTGAAGATTACTGTGATGCTTATTTGCAATATAACACCTGCAAAACCTGGGCGAGTGTTGAGTGGGCAGGTTACGCCAAAGAGCTTAATAAAGAACAAAACGCGTTAGCTTTCGTCGAAGGTGATGCAAGTGCTTGGATAAACAGTAACTTTAATAATGTGATTAATGCTCTTACTGCTGATGGGAAACCTGTAGGCAACCAGAGTATTATTGATATTACAAGAAACCAAGCGGTTGCACCGAATGTGTTAACTCTTACTGATGCACCATACCAATCACGAGCTTGGTTTAGTGATGGTACATATAGTGCAGGTAGCGTTTCGACAGCAGTAACCAATGAAAATGGTGCTTATTATGCATCAAAAGCGGCTATTTGGAACGGTTCTAAAACAGTTGAACTTGATTGGGCTGCTGGTGGTGTAGAGAAGGATGACGATGCATTAGCCCAAGCAAGCCTTCGTTCATTTTATGTTGATGCTGATAAGATCATTGCGGTTGGTTTTAATAACTACGACGATCAGTACATGAATGCCACCGTGTTTGAAAGTACTTCTAAAGACTTATCAGCAGCAACTTGGACTCAGAAGCCTATTAGTGGTGTGCAAAGAACTGCCAGCGACAGTGTTTATCTTCACTCTACTGCGGTCGACATTAATAAGAATCACCTTATTCTTGGACAAGCGAAGCACTACAACAGTGGTAATGCAGATAGCGGTGCGTATCCAGACAAAATTTTTGTTTCAACTTATGATGACTCTACGGATGGAACTACTACCACTATGCTAAATGGCACGGAATCTATCTTCTTTACTGGCGCTGGTGGAAAAGCGGGTGCGATCAATAATTTCAATGAAATTGTTGGCCAAATTGACGCTGAAACCAACCGTGAAGATGGCGGACGTGCTCGTAAGCACCGCGGCTTTATTTATCCATATGGTACGCAAGTGCAAGGTTCTGTTGCTGATCGCCAAGCTATTTTCGATAACAAAGCATGGTGGTTGGATGATCTAACCAATGGTGAAACTGCTGGCGATCTGACTATTTCAGAGGCTAATAATGCTTTCCGTGTCATCGATACGACAGATATCAACGATGCTGGTGTTATCTCGGCGACAGCAATTAAGTGTTCTGTTGCTGGTGGATACGATACAACGTCACATAATTCATACTGTGGTGGCGGTGACACCCAAGAACAAATCGTTGCGGTGAAGCTGATTCCTATCGCAGGCGCAACAAAAGATGACATTCACATCCGAAGTAATGACCAAACAGCGGTTGAGCGACAAGGTGCAGGTTTGGGCTGGCTCGTTTTGACAATGCTTGGTTTATTTAGTTTCCGTAGAAAATAAATAAATTTCGACTTTAAAGCACAAGTTCACATTTTTGAATTTGTGCTTTTTTTTAACTTGAGAAAGTGCATTTTTTGAGCAATTCTTAATTGTGGTGTTAAAAAATACCCATTGTATGTAAGAAAATAGAATCATCGTAAGAGGACTGCACAATGAAGAGACAAAAACGTGATCGCCTAGATCGAGCGCAATCTCAAGGATATAAAGCAGGTTTAAATGGGAAATCTCAAGAAGCTTGCCCGTATCAACAGATGGACTCTCGTTCGTATTGGCTAGGTGGATGGCGTGATGCCAGAGACGATAAGCAATCGGGACTCTATAAGTAAAATACCTTTCATACAATTATAGGATTTGAAAAGACTCATTTATGGGTCTTTTCTGCGTTAGAGATTAGAGATTAGAGATTAGAGATAGAGACAATTAAATCCTGACGCTGAAGTGCGCATATAAAAAAGCAGCTCAATTGAGCTGCTAATAAAACTTATGAGATTCTCATTTGAACTAGAAGTTAGAGGTATCTTGGAAAAGACCCACTTTTAGATCTTTCGCGACGTAGATTTCTTTTCCATCAACTAACACACGACCATCTGCTAGTCCCATAACTAATCGACGGTTCACAACACGCTTCATATTGATTTCGTAAGTTACTTTTTTAGCCGTAGGTAAGATTTGGCCTGTGAATTTAACTTCACCAACACCTAATGCGCGGCCTTTACCTTCGCCACCAACCCAGCCAAGGAAGAATCCAACAAGTTGCCACATTGCATCTAGGCCAAGACAGCCTGGCATTACAGGGTCACCTGGGAAATGGCAGTCAAAAAACCATAGATCAGGAGTAATGTCTAGCTCAGCTAGTATCAAGCCTTTACCAAATTCACCTTCAGTTTCAGACATTTTTGTAATACGGTCCATCATCAACATGTTTGGTGCTGGTAGTTGAGGACGTCCTGGGCCAAAAAGTTCTCCTTGGCTTGACGCTAAAAGATCTTCGCGAGTGTAAGAATCACGTTTATTTTGCATTATCAATTACTCCAATTTTTGATACGTGCATTTTAGTGAACACGTGTACGCTAAACAAGTCCGATCAGTACTAAGCAAACCAGTTCTTGATGCGATCCACAATTCCATGGGGATGTTCGTGTCTTTCGAAATTTTCTATACGTTCTGCAATCTTATTGATCACACTGTCTTCTTGATCTCCACGGAAAGGTTTATCCATGATGATCGGAATGGCTTCATCAACATTCGATACGGACCAAATGTGAAATTCATTATTCTTAATGCTATTTACGACATCTTTGTGTAAAGCAAGATGCTTAAGGTTACTCTTCGGCAATACAACGCCTTGTTTACCAGTGAAGCCTTGGTGTTCGCATACTCGGTAGAAACCTTCAATCTTTTCGTTTAAACCACCAACGGCTTGGACGCGACCAAATTGATCCACTGCACCTGTCACCGCAATCTGTTGATTGATTGGGTACTCTGACAGGGCACTAACAAGCGAACATAACTCTGCAAGTGAAGCGCTGTCGCCATCAACTTCGCAGTATGATTGCTCGAACACGACAGAAGCGGCGTACGGAAGTGGTTCATCGAGGTTTAGAGCGCTACTGACAAAGGCCTGCATTATCATCATCCCTTTGGCGTGTAAATTGCCACCAAGTTCAGCTTTACGCTCAACATCAGAGATATCACCATCACCAAAGTGAATCACACAAGAAATACGAGCAGGTTCACCATAACTAATCGGATGCCCAGGAACGTCAATAACCGTTAAGCCATTCACCTGACCAACTTGCTCACCTTCAGTTTCAATGATGACTTGTCCGTCTAGAATGTCATCGATAGCTCGGTTCGGGAGATAATTTTCCCGGAAAGCTTTATGATCGATCGCTTGATCGATGTGCTCAAAGGAGATGGTTTCATGGTTTGATTCAATCGCAGATTCAGTCAGAATGGTGTTGTGCCAAATTACGCAAACAGGTAGGTATTCTTGATCTTCCGTTTCACGAGCGCCTGCGGTAAGTAATCGAGGTAGGGCATCAATACTTAATTGAGGTAGTTGGTATCGAAAAGTTAACCACTTCAAATATCCCAAATAGAGCTCTAGAGATTGAGGTGTTTCAACCTTCATCTCCATCTCAATTTCACCAAATAAACAAAAACCGGATTGAATGTCTTCATCTAAATAGTCAAGATCGGCTAATTGACCACGATCACCGACAACAATTAACTTGATATCAAATGTTCGTTCCACGACGCTTTGTGTGATCTGTTTTGGAGCACTGTTAATCGCTTGAACACGTTGTCCTAATAGTGCTGATTTTAATTTAATCCACAAAGACGGATTTGCTAAAATCAAATTAGCTGAAATGACAAGGTAGCCGCCATCAGCTTGAGAGAGCAGGCCAGGGACAAGTAAAGAAACTTCCGAGTTGAAAACTGAATAATGATCAAACAGACTCTCTATATCTAGCGTTTCAGCGCATATGACTGGTGACGAGCTAGGAACTAGCGAATGTTCTCGAATACTAGAGATCAGTAGTTCGCGATATACAGCATTATCAGGGGAATTAACAAGTAGCACTCTTGATAGATTAGAAAGTTGATCGAATCTTTGAATTGCACTTCTTAACCTTGGTTGTAGATCTAGGAAGCTCTGTGACTTGATAGATAAAAACTGCTCAAATAGTGGCTGAAACTGCTCATACTGGGGAGTGGCTAAACGCCAATCTTCTTGATTCATCGAGATTACTGTTTAATAAAAAGGATCGAAAGTATATAGAAAAAAGTGAGTAGGTAATAGCAGTATCTAATTCACGATCTGAATCCCTTTTTGACATTGATTATATTGTTTTGATTAAGACCTTGGGTTACGCTGTCACCCTAGCTAACAACGGGATCTTTACACATGAAATATCAGCAACTTGAAAACTTAGAATGTGGCTGGAAATGGCAATATTTAGTTAAAAAATGGAAAGATGGCGCCTCAATAACTAGACACATTGATTCAAGCGAAGCTGACCATGCTGTAGCACAACTAAAACAACTAGAGCATGAGCCAACGCTTGTACTTGAATGGATTGAAAACCATATGGCGTTGGAGTTGGACAACAAGCTTAAACAAGCGATTAGAGCTAAGCGTAAACGTCACTTTAATGCAGAACAAATCCATACAAAGAAGAAGTCCATTGATTTGGATTACCGTGTGTGGGAAAAATTATCGCAACGCGCTGGTGAGCTAGGTTGTACCTTATCAGACGCTATAGAATACTTATTGAGTGAAGCTTCCCGTAGTGAAAAGGCAAGTAAAACAGTTACAAATTTAAAAGAAGATCTTAGTAAATTATTATCTGAATAATTGAGGTTACTAATATGATGTATGTAATATTGATTGCAGCCATTTTGGTCCTATGGCTAGTTGCAGTAGATCGCCCAGTATTAAAAATTTCATTTAAAAATGGCATGATTTTAAAGACAAAAGGGCACTTGCCTCCATCATTTAAACACAATCTTGTTGAAATTGGTGACAAAGCCTCTTTTGATGGCGATCTAAAAGTATATAGTCAAAGAACCGGGATGAAATTGGTGTTTTCCAAATCTGTTCCAAAGAAAGTACAGCAGCGAATCAAAAACGTGTTTCCGCACCAAGGTTTCAAATCAAGCGGTAAGAAGAAGAGCAAATAAATGGCTCAATGGCTCCATCGATTAATGGTAACTAGGTTTCATTGTTACACCATCTTGATATCACACTCTCAAGTTTTGCATTTTTGAACGCTGAGTAAATACAAATCCGTATACTGCTTACATTCGTAATTCATAGGATCGGAGAGTGTGGCCATGTATTGGAGAGTATGTGTTTTAGCAAGTTTAATGTTTATTAGTAGCCTCTCATTGGCCGATGACTCAGAGAGAAATCCGCTAGCGAAACAGATAAAATCAAAACTAATAAAACATGTAAGAAAGCATACAGATGGTTACGTTGGCTATTGTAATGTCATGATTGAAATGAGGTATGATTCGCGCCGGGCTTCGATTCGATCGGTAAAGACGACTGGTGATAGCAAAGTATGTAAACTGAGTAAAAAATATCTTCAGAAAGGGACTAAATTTAAATACACCTACCTTGAGAAGTACCTGAATCTTCATATCTCCCCATAAATTTCTGCTGTAATTCAACATAATGACTATATTGATGAAAACTCTTAATGTTAGCTCTGGTAATTAGCTAAAATATGATTATTATTCTGAACCAAGATCTCTTATTACATAATTATCATTTAGCATCAGATTCGAGCTAAACTCATAAGATAGTTTTTGCAAAAGGACAGGCAATATTGCTCCTAACAAATAAACGCTATACACCACAAGCTCGAGAGATGGCAAATCGAGTGACAACTGAAGTGTCAGAACGATATGCAAAGTGGCTGATTAACCCTAAATACATTGTTGACCAAAATGATGTAGATAAGCGATTGAGCTTGCAAGACCGTTTCTGTGATGATGTGATTTTTGATGAAAATGACCGGATAACTCGCAATCAACGTATTTTACTTGAATGTGAGCAATCAAGAATAAAAGAGAAAGATGAGAAGCTAGCGACGAAGCAAAAAACATTAAAAAGTGCTATCGAAAAAGTTTCAATGATTGCCGAACGAATGATGTGTGAAAAACTGGCATCAGATGAGATGAATCGCTTATTCGGACGTGTACCGGATTTTGGTGAATTAGCATCTTTTGCCTACTCACCGTCACTGAGTTTTCGTAAGCTAGGGGAACTTCTGGACAACAGCCATCAGCTTAGTTCGTCTGTTCTTGATTTTGTTAATACGTCAGGTTCAGAACGCTTATCAAATAGTTCTAAAGGGATCGTTGATGCTAAAACAGCATTGGGACTTATTGGAATCGACAATTGTCGTCTTCTGTTCCCGGTCTTAATGGCTCGTCCATTACTTCGCTGGTCAGACAAAAATACGAATCATATGGCACCCAAAATGTGGCAACATTTAGTTGTTACTTCAAATGTAACTCGTATGCGATTACAAGAAACGGATGTTAAATGTCCCGAAGTTGGGGTTCTGTTAGGTACATTGCGGACAATGAGTATGTTTGTGATGAGTAACCTTTGTAGCCAGGTTTTTGAGGATGCTTTGGTTTATGTCATGACTAAATATCGAGAAGTAGGTCTAAAAGATGAATACTATGCTTGTGCTGATATTCAACCATCACTGATCTTTTTGCCTAGTGTTATCCGTAAAATGGATAAAAATTTAACAGAACGCTTGTTGAATGAAATTGAGTGGAAGCCGACAACAATTCATCTTAAAAATGCAATTATCGAAGATCTGGAAAATGTTGAGATTGAAGAGCGAAGTGCTTATGGTGCTGCGCTAGGTCAGGCTCATAAATTTTCGATTTATGATGCGATGCAAAGAAGTGAAGCTTTTCAAGATAAACACAAACCATATTGGTTTTCTACAGTGCAGATGCCAGGGGCGGCGCTTACCAATATTAAAACGCGCTCGCCAGGAAAGTTAACTTACGCATTGTAGAGGTAGCTTGTAAGTCACCAGTGATAAAGCCAAACATTAAAAATAGTGTTTGGCTTTTTTGGTTGAAAAGACATTACAGCGTCACTTAATTTTGTCGTTGCGAATCAATTGAAATAATAGTGCTAAGTTTAGCAGCGTTTGAGGCCGAATCTTCTCCGCTATTTCGGTGCGCATTATGTATCTAGATTTATGTTGAGCGGTTTGCTTTGCTTAGCTGAATCAAAACGTGGGCGAGGGATATGCTCATTCTGGGAGTCAGCTTGCTGGCTCTTTAGATGCTCATCGTGAGAATCGTTTTTAGAAGTTAACCCGTAACATAAATCGTATAATACGAACAAGCTTTATACAAAATAACGTTGGTAATATAGGGTGAAAATTACTACTATCATTTAGATGGTTGTTTAAAATCATTTGAGCATCATAAGAGGTGCAGCTCCAACTGCACCTTTGAGATTTAGTTTATTAATTTAAGTATTGCCTTGATTAAACTTGTAAATGCCACAACAAATTTTGTCACAGCAACTATCAATGATAGCCATTTCATAAGTATTCCTTATTTTGGTTATTATCTAAAGCAAGCATCGGAAATCAGTCTCCAAACATGTATCCGCTACAATTGCTCGCGTATATCGGACATTCCTTCTCTATTAGGTGGTGGTTTTCCCAAATCCGACAGGTCATAAGAAATAAATGAGCTTTCTGATAAGATGTTTTTGGTTGGTGACAGGCTAACAAGCAATGCCTCAGTACGTATTTTAGATAGCTCTCAGCGCTTTGTTTATTGAAAATGGTCTAGTTTCATTATTGCTAAATGTAACCTTATAGCACTTGTGCTGAGCATAAGTTGTGCCAGTAGTTCGTAACTCATAGTCGACAATAAAGTTTTTTACTTGCCTTCCTTCCATGTTCCAATCTGTAGCTTTACAATATCTTTCGTACATTTCTTTAAGTTCTTCGAAGAGATCTCCTTGTTCGATCTTTTCATCAATACTATCTCTTAGACCCATATAATATTCATTTGCACTTGCCTTCGATTTAAACGTTCTGTTCTGTAATATCACCTTTGCCATGCTTTCTCCTTCGGCTTTCTACCGCTTTTGTTTGTAAGACAATAACAATAAACCAGAAATACCACTCCAGTCAAATACCTTAATTAAAACAATGGCTTACAGCTATACTATTACACAAAGGTGTTCCAGGTTTCTTTCTTAAGCAACTGAAATCTATGTATATTTATTTTTTATCAGAACTCGATTTTTTCTGTTGTATAAGCTTATTTGTAGAGGGGAATGAGTAGCCAAGCGTCTACTTTTTGAAAGCTCCTTTCGGTCAACTTCACGACAGTTTACGTGTTTTTTGCCTGTTTCAGACTGGAGGATGGCGAAGACTGAGCAAAGACGACAGGAAGAAAAAGGGCAAAGAAAGCTACCGAATACCGAGGCAAGCATAGCGCGGGGTCGGGGCTTTCTTTTTTCGAATGTCCACTATCTTTAATAGTGTACTCTTGTCCGGATTTCAGAATTTTATCTATAAAAAATGGTCATTTAAGGCCATCTTAAAAATCTCAACTTGTTATGCGAATGTTATGTGATGGGTTGGGGTTACTGTTACACCCCAACTAACTGCGGAATTCCGCACTACTTGTTTTTCGCAATTACCTTAATCGCATGTTCTTTTGCTTTTTGTATTGTATCTTCACTAGCCATAACATGACCATTTTCAATTGCATCTAACATTAGCTTTGCTTGAAAAAGTTCATTTTCTCTTTCTTCAATATCAAAAAGCTCAAAAGGGTACTCTGATACTTGAGACAGCATATTAATAAAGCCTTCCGTATCATTAATATACTTATGCATACCTATTAGCATTTCCGTATGCGGTACATGTTGCATCAGTATTCCTACTCGCCTAACAAAATCTAGAGGATCAATTCTCTGGTTTTGAATGTCACCTTGGCAAATTTCTTTTTCTGAAATTTTAAGAATCTGACTTAACTTTGAAACTTGAGTCGCTTTGGGTTCAGTAATATCTCTTTCCCATTTACTTACGGTTTGTACCGTTACTTTCATCTGTTCTGCAATGTCTTCTTGCTTGATATTTAGGTTAATTCGTCTGTCTTTAAGAACGCTACCAATACTCATGTTTATATAGTCCATATCAAAACCTTACTTAAGTTTAAGTTTACACCTACTTTTATATGTCATATTATTCAGCCATACATTTATATCTATGTACATACATAAAAATGTCTGCATTGATTCTTGACAGGATTCTTATTTGTTTTTTATTGACCAACTTTTCATGCAACAAGATCACCATGAGGGAAACCTGCCTCTCGTGGGTCGTCATGTGATTGAAAAGGTCGAATTAGAAACTGGTGAGAAGTTACCACCATCGGTAAATCAAAAAGTTCTCGAAGGTTCTTTTAGTACAAAGTTAACTATTCGCTGTGATGGTACTCGCGTTCGAGTTGAGGGAAACCCTTCGCGCTGGCAACGTGTGGATAATCTTTTTGGGCTTCAAACTCTTGATGAATGCGTCGCTGTTTACAATCATGTATTAGCTTTTTACGGCTTGCCCCCATTTACTAAAAATACACGCTTTTCTCATCGTCAATCAGCTGATGGTCAAGCATCATCTTTGATAGGTAATGGCGCTGAAATTACACTGATTGACTGGACTCGAAATCATGCTGTAGGTAAGGGCAGGGAACAATCATTTATCCGTGGACTTTCTTCCATGCAAATCGGTCGAGGTCGTAAGCCTAAGCTTTACCCCGATGGGAATACCTGTAACTGGGGAGAAGGTTCCACTTGGATTATGGATAAGTTATATAGAAAAGCCATTGAATTACAAAGGAATTTATTGAAATCCCAAAGAAGAAAACAAGGAGTCGCACCCGAAACGTTAGAGTATGTCACTAAACTAATTGAATATTGCGAATCATTCGGCGTTGTACGTGAAGAGCACAGCCTAAGACAAATGTTATTGAAACGACACAACCTACAATTCTACGGCAACGTGACCGAACAAGATTTTTACCACCACCTACAAGACATTGAGAACGCCATGAAGACTATACAAATATCACATGATGAACATCAATCTATTGCTCACCAACTGCTTGCTTCAGGTTCTGTTGATACCTTGCGTAAAGCCAATACAACCATGAGTTACTTTACTATGTGGCAGCATGGTTCTGATTTGAGACAAATATTGAAACCTCGTCAGTTTTACGAGCACAAAGCCCGCCTGAAAGCTATTGGTATTGATATTGGTCAGAAATTTGATGTTAGTCGTATGTGTCCAACCCTCAAGCGTTCTGAAGTCATTGAGGTTAATCCTCTAGAGATACCGTCTTGGTACAAAATGCCAGTCGTAGCAGAAACCAATATTTTACCTTTTAAAGCATATGCATAGGAATGACACATGTTGAAAATTGAAATTTTTAAAGAAGACGTTAAAACCACATCTCGAACAATGCCAGGGAAAGACGGAAAGCCACCACTTACTATTTATGAACAAGACGCTTATGTGTACTTGCAAGGTCGTTTCCCAACGTTAACTAAAGTTCAAATTGAAGAAGGTCAGCCACCTTATGAAGCAGGATTTTATACCTTTCATAGTTCTTCTTATGTCGTTAACAACTTTGGTGCTGTGGAACTAAAGAGGTACGGGAAAATTATCACACCTTTGGAGCCTGAATTATGATTAAGGTCTATATCCAAAGACACTCACCAAACATGATTGATTTGTATTTTCCGACACTTGATGAGTTTTATACCTGTAAGGGTGAATGGGACGTTAAGCCAGCAATCGAGGATTTTCTTGAAGGGGCTGAATACGAACTTATAGAAGGTTCACCTTCAAATTAGGCAGCAAAGCCCGTAACTGGTCGGCAGCTACGGGCTTTATCACAACCAACTAAACTGGAGTTGATTATGACAATCAAAGGATACACGTTCACGGACGCAGAAAGTAAATTAAATGACATTTCAAACATATCTGTTTTTTTAAGCACTGGATCATGCCCAAAGGAAATTTCTTTTGGATTGATTGATCACATGCACGATGAAATTGAGACCTTACAAGGAATTTTGAGTTTTATTCGTGAATTAAAACTCAAAACAGACCAATCAAAATCCTAATGTAATTTGTCACATCTTGTAAGATACCGCTGAGCACTGATAACTTCGCTCTGCGAATGTTTCATTGTGAAGTGGAACTCCCAGAACCTTATTTAAATCATCAGATTACCTCTGAAAAACACTTATGCTTAAGTGCGTATTATGTAT
>NZ_SYUT01000004.1:0-38793 GCF_005146325.1 Vibrio genomosp. F6
TGCAATATCTGGACGAGGGAGAAACCGTCACCGAAATCTACACCGTGAGTTCGACTGATGGCGTTACCCATCAAATCAGCGTTGTTATTCATGGTGATCCGGATAACCCTCAAGCCGATAGTTTTGAAATCGATCTTGGAGATGTCGTGGTTACTCCGATAGTGTTCAATTCAGATAACGCGGCATATGATTTCATTTCTGATGTTGAGGACGATTACAACTCCGTGCCACTGCATATCTTAGTTAACTCACTTCCTGAATCTGGCACTTTGCTCTATACCGATCCAAATGGCGTAACACGTGAAATAACCTCTGCGGATGTTTCAAGCGAAACTCAATTCGAACAGGATAGCATCAGTTATGTTCCAGGAGAGGGCGAGCTGTTCACCATAGGTATTCGAGAAGATCCAACCGAAGATACCCCAATGTCTGATGATGGATTCTACAATTGGGGTGAAAAAGTCAGCGATACAGAGCGACTTGTCACGCTCGATAATGGTAAAGAAATTCGAATTTCCATCACTGATAACAACGATAAGCCATTGAAACAATATACAGGTGACCAACCTCATGTTGGATACGGTATTGGGGATAATGAAGGTAGCGGTATGAATATGCAGGAGGCTCTGCATATTGATTTAAGTGATAACCCACTCGATGTTGTTACTCTCGGGCTCGATGGAATGGGAGGAGAGTTTAATTCTAATAGCAGTGTGAAAATTGTGGCTACTTACACGCTTGAAAATGGTGACATTCATACTGAAGAGTACCAAAAAGATGTGGGAGATACGGGTAATAGCCAAATCTTATATGAATTCAGTTATTCATCACCAGATAACCCGATTGTGGACATTTCATTAAGTTCAACAGGTGGGAACTGGGAGCTGAGATACTTAGAAGGTGCGCAAGAGATTACAGAGAATGTGACTTTCGATTACCAAGCTATAGACTCAAATGGGGATAAAAGTACCCAAGAAACGGTGACGATCAATGTTTTGGAAACCGATGGTTATAACGTTGTAACAGCGGCAGATAATGAACCTCTAAATGCTGAGTTGGGTAATGATTTATTAATCGGTGATGATGGTGAAAATATCTTTACTTGGTTGGATAGCACCTTAGATAGCGGTACTGATGTCGTCAAAGACTTTACCGTTGGACAAGATTTGATCGACTTAAACGACTTGCTTGATGATCCGAATGACCCAGGTGATGTGATGACGTTACTCAATAGTATCGATGTTACCGTTGGAAGTGATGATGTCACGCTTAGCGTACCATCAGAGGGAGGAGGGTTTGAACAAAGCATTGTTATCGAAAATATTACGACTGATTTAGCAAGCTTAGAGAGCCTAGATATTTTAAGCCAGATAATCAAAAACGATGCGGCATAGCTAATTGCCTGAACAAAAGCCTCTTATCATGAAAGGTAAGAGGCTTTTGAGCTTTGCTAACTATTCATTTGGCTATTAGGCCATTAGGTTTACCTCTCAAACGCAAGGTAAAAAAAAGCCCAAACCAAGATGGGTTGGGCGGATACAAATATAGGAGTTATTTAGAAAAAGCAGTGGTTTCGTAGCCAACAAGATAGAAGTAGTTAGACGGCCTGTTTAACTTCTCAATGCATCTCTTGGTTACAATTAATCAGACTGCCAACTTACCCATCAGTTCAATTTATTTGTCATTCTTTTGAATCTTTTTATTTCTTATCTATTCAAGGCGTTATCTTCCTCTGGTCCGACCAATAGTAAAAAGTGTGATGTTAATTGCTTGTTAAATAAATGTGCTAAGAGTATATTTCAAACAGTTGTTTAATACGAGTGATTAAAATGGCCTCGAAAAGTAGTACTAAAGATAAAATTTTAGATGTCGCAGAAGGGCTATTTGCTGAGCATGGTTTTAACGACACATCTCTTAGAAGCATCACGAGCAAAGCAAACGTGAATCTAGCATCAGTCAATTATCACTTTGGGGATAAGAAAACCTTAGTAAGAGCGGTACTGAACCGATATTTAGAAGCATTCATGCCATCTGTAGAGAAGGCGCTGATCGAGTTGAATACTAACGATTTGAACGATAAAGATTCATATAGCATGGAAGAGGTGTTCGAGTCATTACGGGCCCCATTGTTGGCTTTAGATGGTGTTAGACCTAACGGGACGAGCCTATTTATGTCATTAATTGGACGTGGTTACACCGATGTCCAAGGGCATTTAAGATGGTTTATTACCACTCGCTATAGTGAAGTGCTTTCACTTTTTACACGCTCTGTGATGACTGCTAATCCTAGCTTAACACCTGCGACCTTATTTTGGCGCTTGCATTTTACACTAGGAACTTGCGTGTTCACCATGGCGTCGAGTAAAGCACTATCAGAAATTGCCTATAACGATTTTGGACAAGCGGTTGATGCCACTGCGGTTATTGACCAGATAATACCCTACTTATCAGCAGGCGTTGCTGCCGACTGATTGCAATACCAAAGCCTTGTGCATAACAAAGCTATATCTAACAAAGATACTAATAAAAATACCCACCAATATATGGAACAAAAGGATCTGAACTATGAGCTCTCTAAGACAAAAATGGGTTAGTGACCCTGCTTTTAAATTTTTTAAAAAAGTATTGCCACCCCTTTCTAATACAGAGAAAGAGGCGATGGAAGCAGGAAGTGTTTGGTGGGATGGAGAATTGTTTTCAGGTAAACCGGATTTCAAAAAGCTGCACCATTATCCAAAACCAACACTATCATCTGAAGAGCAGTCATTTATTGATAACGAGCTAGAAACATTACTCGCCATGTTAGACGATCAAAAGATAGTGAAAGAAGATCGTGATTTGCCAGCAGAAGTCTGGGAATTCTTACGTAAAGAACGTTTCTTTTCGCTGATTATTGCGAAAGAGTACGGCGGTAGAAACTTCTCTTCACTGGCTAACTCTACGATTGTAACCAAGATTGCGACCCGCAGTATCAGTACAGCGGTTACCGTTATGGTGCCAAACTCTTTGGGACCAGGCGAACTATTATCGCATTACGGGACTCAAGAGCAGAAAGATTACTGGCTACCTCGTCTAGCGGATGGCACGGAAATCCCTTGTTTTGCATTGACTGGTCCTGAAGCCGGCTCGGATGCCGGTGGGATCCCAGATCAGGGTACAGTGTGTTACGGCACCCATGAAGGCAAAGAAGTACTGGGTATTAAATTAAGTTGGAACAAGAGATATATCACCCTTGCACCTGTCGCAACCGTTGTTGGTTTAGCCTTTAAACTGAACGATCCAGAACACCTATTGGGTGATAAAGATGAACTAGGCATTACTTGTGCGCTTATTCCAGCCGATCACGAAGGTGTCGTGGTTGGTGAACGTCATGATCCACTTGGGCTCGCATTCATGAATGGTCCAACTCGTGGAGAAGATGTCTTCATTCCAATGGACTGGCTAATTGGTGGATCTGATTATGCGGGTAAAGGTTGGAGAATGTTAGTGGAATGCCTATCTGCTGGTCGTGGTATTTCACTTCCTGCGCTAGGTTCTGCTATGGGGCATCTAACGGCTCGAACAACTGGGGCGTATGCTTATGTTCGTAAGCAGTTTGGTATGTCGATTGGTAAATTTGAAGGCGTAGCGGAAAGCCTCGGCCGAATTGGTGGGCTTACATACCTACTCGAAGCAAGTCGTACGTTAACAACCACATCTCTAGATCTAAAAGAGAAGCCGGGAATTGTGACTGCAATCGCTAAATATCACATGACAGAAATTGCGCGTACTATCCTAAATGACTCGATGGATATTCACTCAGGACGTGCGATTCAAGATGGCCCGATGAACTACTTGGTTGCGCCATATCTTGGCATTCCAGTGGCAATCACTGTTGAAGGCGCGAATATTCTTACTCGTAACTTGATGATATTCGGTCAAGGTGCCACTCGCTGCCACCCATATGTACTGAAAGAGATGGAAGCGGCTGCGAATCCAGATGAAAAAGAAGGTGCAAAACAGTTTGATTCATTGCTATTCAAACATATTGGCCATGCAACGAAGAACACATTGGGTGCATTTGGTGCAGCCCTAACAGGTTCACGTTTCATTAAAGCTGACATGAGCGGGCCTACCAAGGTGTACTACCAAGATATGACTCGTATGAGCCGAGCATTAGCAGTAAGTGCTGACTTTGCAATGCTGACATTAGGTGGTGATCTCAAACGTAAAGAGATGATTTCAGCGCGTTTAGGTGATGGTCTTAGCTACCTATATATGGCATCTGCTGTGCTTAAGAAATATGAAGATGAAGGACGCCAACAAGCGGATCTGGATTATGTTCATTATGGCATTCAGCACTGTTTACATAATGCTGCTAAATCATTGCAAGAAGCTTATACCAACTTCCCAAGTAAAGCGGTTGGTCGAATTTTGAAAACACTGATTTTCCCAGTAGGTAACCATTTTGAAAAACCAAGCGACACGCTTACGGTAAGATTAGCGGAAAGTGTGATGACACCTGGAGCGCATCGTGATCGCTTAACTCACCTGTGTTATATCGGTGACGATGAGAATGATAGCGTAGGTCTGATGGAAGAAGCCTTCATCGCAATGTACGACATCAAAGGATTAGAGCGTAAATTATACCGCGCAGCGAAAGAGGGTAAAATTGCGAGGAAAGGTCTATTGAATGATAGGCTGGAACAAGCCCTTCAAGCGAATGTATTAACCCAAGAGGAAGTTGAGCAAATTATTGCGGCTGATAAACTGAGATACAAGGCGATTCAAGTTGACCACTTTAGCCATGATTTCAGCGAAACGCTAACCAATAACACCTCTAAGCCAAAACTGAATAGTGTTGCTTAGCAGTTGGTGGGTTAGAGCAATTAGAAACATAGTTGATAGCTATAGCTAAATGAAAATGCCAGTCAGAGTGAAATCTGTCTGGCATTTTTTGCTATGAATGAAGAAGCGTTAATGAAGAAGATGCGCTATTGCGGGTCGCTTACTTCGACTTCATACGATGAGAATTTTCGAACATTAATCACGCCAGTATCAAAAATTAAATATTGACCTTTGATGCCTTTCAAAATACCAGTGACCTCTGGGTTTTTATCAAAATTGTGTGATGTTATTTTGACGGGGTGCTCATCAACCGGGTAATCAATAGCAGTGGTCGTTTCATTGAGAAGTTGTACGGCATCATCCCCGTATTTCTTTTTAATCTCAGCAATGGTTGGCTCAACTAACGGTAGTAAATGAGCGAACTTCTCTTCCAGTGGCATAGGTTCGCCATCACCCTTAAGAAGCGTCCGCCAATTCGTTTTATCCGAAATATGTTTTGCTAATTCTATTTCGATCAGCCCTGAAATATGGCGAGTTTTCACTTTAAAGATCGGCAAGCCTTGTGTCGCACCTTGATCAATCCAACGGGTAGGTATTTGTGTGTGACGAGTGATCCCGACCTTTAAGCTAGAAGTATTAGAAAGGTAAACATAATGGTCTACCATGCAGTTTTCTTCGCCCCATTGCGGTTCACGACAAGTGCCTGCTTCATAGTGACAAGTTTCAGGCTTCATGATGCACATATCGCAGCTGGCAAGTTTTCTCATGCAGACGAAACAGTGGCCTTGCGAGTAGCTTTTTTTCGTCTTCTTCCCACAGGCACTACAGAAAATATTCCCAGTATGGACCAAGGTTAGAGACTTACCGATGAATGGATTTAGGTCAACTAACTCCTCACCGACTGGCAAGCGGTATTGAACTTTTCCATCCAATGATGCACGCATTTTACTCAGCGTACCTTTAGCTAATAAAGACATGACATTACTCTTAAGATTATTCTTATTTTAGACGAGTAGTGTAGCAAAAAAGAGAGTGAAAAAGATCGAGGTTAAACAGTGGAAGAGCTGGAAATGGAAAAAAGGTGACGCGAACGCCACCAAAAGGGAAACCTGCAAACTTAATAGGAGCTTGCAGAGTAGTGCTCAGGGAAATCGCATTCTGAAGAGCAGCTGCTTACCAGAAAATCCACGCAAAGATGGTAAGTACAAAAATACAGACGATATTTAGCACCATACCCACTCGCATCATTTCACGCTGTTTGATATGACCAGAGGCAAAAACGATCGCATTCGGTGGCGTTGCGACTGGCAGCATAAAGGCACAAGAAGCCGCAACAGCGATAAGAGCAGATAAGATCACAGGTGAAATACCTAAAGCTTCAGCAATGGTTGCAAATACTGGTACGAGTAGTGCTGCGCTTGCCGTGTTGCTGGCAAATTCAGTGAGAAAGACAACAAAGCCAACCACAGTCAAAATAGTTAATAGCATTCCTGCTTGCTCAAGGAAGCCGCTTAGAGAGTGCGCAAGGAAGACACTGGTGCCTGTTGCTTTAAGGATATTACTTAAGCAAATACCACCACCGAATAGGATAAGAACACCCCAATCCGTGGTCTTCTCGACATCTTTCCATTCAACTGCTTTTGATGCGCCAAGAAGAACAATAGCGCCAATCGCAACAAGCGTATCGAATTTAGAGAAGCCACCTAGCATGGCATTAATCGGCTTGCTGAATATCCACATGCTAACGGTTAAAAGGAAAATCGCTAATGTGATTTTTTTGCCGTTTGTCCACTCCACAGGTTTATGATCTAATTCGAACTTATGGTTAAGATCGGGTTTGATCATGATGTACAGAACAAACATAGTGATTGGAAGAAGAATTAGGGAAATAGGTAGCCCTAGTGCCATCCACTCCGTAAAGTTAAGGCCAACTTCTGCGGCTGCAATAGCATTGGGTGGGCTACCGACCAGTGTGGCAATACCACCAATTGAAGCGCAATAGGCCACCCCAAGTAGTACGAATACATAAGTGTTGTGGTTTTTGTTTTTATCCAGTTTGCTCATAACCCCAAGAACTAAAGGCAGCATCATTGCAGCCGTTGCGGTGTTAGAGATCCACATTGATAAACCAGCACTCACACCAAATAGCATAAAGACCGCGACAGACATTTTACCTTTGGCGATAATGAGGACTTTGTCAGCAATAGCTTTATCGAGTTCCTGCTTGTGTAGTGCAGCAGCAAGAGCGAATCCACCAAGAAAAAGGAAGATGATAGAGTTAGAGAAATTATTGAGCGCGGTTTGGGTATTAAATACCCCTAGTAAGACTGCCAACATTGGAACCAGTAGGGCTGTGATACTGACATGCACCGCTTCCGTTAACCAAAGCACTGCTACAAAAGTAAGGATACTTAAGCCAGTCACAACGTTCTCATCAAAAGGTAAAACATTCAGTAAAGTAAAAAATAGTAGAGTGTTTCCGACAAGAATCATGCTGTTTCGAGTAAAAAACCAGTTCCGTAAGGTTACTGCGAGTGCTGTCATAAGTGCTCCTTTTACTTAACTTCAGGTAATTATTGTTATTTGAAGCTAAGTTCTGCTTAGTAAAGTATCTGACTTGAGTTAATTGTTTTAATTTGTACTCTTTTGTTGTCTTGATGTTACTTAACTGGATGGAAAGCTGCTGAGGAGTTTTGAACGTGCTAGATGAAAATGTGACGAAGAAAATTAAAAATGGGTAAGAAATTACCCATTTGATATGGTTCTTGAAGCGGAAGAGGCTGGATTAGGTAAGATTGGTTCTTTTGGACCAAGGAATTTAGGCTGCGTATTGATGATGTAGAGATCTAAAAAAGCTTTAGTTCGGGCAAAAATTTCACGAAAACGAATGGAGAACCCGGAGTGGTGGGTTGGGCCAGAAACGGCTAGACACTGCGCGTTGATGTCATAAGAGTGGGCTATGAATAGCGCTCTTTCACAGTGGAATTTTTGCGTAATAATCAAAAAATCATCGGTATCGAAAATTTCTTTTGCGCGGACAATCGAATCTAAAGTTCGAAAACCTGCATAGTCCAAGTGAATGTCCTCTTCTGAAACGTTCGCTTTGAGGAGATCTCGTTTCATTGTCCAAGGTTCATTATAAGATCGATGTGCGTTGTCGCCACTCAGAAGAAAGTGGTCTACTTTATCATCTTGGTAGAGCTCGATAGCGGCTTCAATTCTGTGAGCGTAATACTCGTTTAGAGTGCGACCTAAATACTTACTTGTACCGAGTACCACAGCAACCTCAAAGTAATCGACCTGTTCAGATGATTGAATAATTCTATCTTCAGCTTGCCAAGAGACCCATCGGTCGATAGAAAACACAACAGTAGCGAGAAGAATCAACGATATAGAAATACATAGCAAGATGTATCGAATCAATGCTCGATGTCGGCGAAGGAAGTGTAATGAAGAAAGTAACAATGGCTTCACTAAAACTAATAATTCCAAATCGGTAAAATGAGAATGTTGATAATATAAAAAAAGCCCTTATGTCACAATCATAAGGGCTTTTTAAATTAGAGTGTCATTCAGTAAAAATTAGAATGCAGTACGTTTGTAACGACGGTAAACAGGCTGCCAAAACTGCTGATCAATCGCCAGTTGTAACGCTTCATCGGTGATTTCTAGAGCAACGCCTTCTTCAATGGCTTTCTTAGCAACAGCAAAAGCAATTTTCTTCGACACAAGGTGGATCTCTTCCAGTGGTGGAAGCAATGCTCCAGTACCATTGATTGCAAGTGGAGAACATGTCGCGAGAGCTCGGCTCGATTCCATCAACATCGCATCTGTTACGCGTGATGCGTTGACAGCAAGTACGCCTAAACCAATGCCAGGGAAAATATAACTGTTGTTGCACTGAGCGATAGGGAAGCGTTGTCCGTTGTGCATGACAGGATCGAATGGGCTACCAGTCGCCACAAGAGCTTGGCCATCAGTCCAACGCAAAATATCATTCGGTGTTGCTTCTACTCGGCTCGTTGGATTCGAAAGAGGGAATACAATCGGACGCTCACAATGTTTGTGCATCTCTTGGATAACATCTTTGCTAAACAGACCTGGAGCACCAGATACGCCGATCAATACCGTTGGCTTAGCATTTTTCATCACATCAAGAAGTGAGTAATCTGTGCCTTCGCTTTCCCAATCTTTGGTGTTTGCACTGTTTTGAACCAAGCGCTGTTGGAAATCAAGCAGATTAGGCATACCTTCTTGCAGTAGGCCCCAGCGATCCACCATGTAAACTTGAGAGCGAGCTTGTGCATCATCAATACCTTCAGACACCATCTGCGCAATGATCGCTTCAGCAATACCACAACCAGCGGAACCGGCACCTAAGAAGGTTACACGTTGATCGGAAAGCTTACTACCCGCCGCTTTACAAGCTGAGATTAAAGAGCCAACAGTGACGGCGGCAGTACCTTGAATGTCATCATTGAAGCAGCAGATGCGATCTTTGTATCGCTCAAGTAGTGGCATTGCGTTCTTCTGGGCGAAATCTTCGAATTGAATTAACGCATCAGGCCAACGGCGTTGAACCGCTTGAATGAACTCTTCTACAAACGCATCGTAATCTGCACCAGTAATACGAGGATGACGCCAACCCATATACATAGGATCTGCAAGACGTTGTGGATTATTGGTACCTACGTCTAGCACGATTGGAAGTGTGTATGCTGGGCTTATCCCACCACATGCCGTATATAATGCTAATTTACCGATTGGGATACCCATTCCCCCGATTCCTTGGTCGCCCAAACCTAGAATTCGTTCCCCATCCGTGACAACAATGATTTTTACGTTGTGGTTAGCCGCATTATTCAGCAAATCATCAATTTTATCGCGGTTAGGATAAGAGATGAAAAGGCCACGACCACGACGATAAATGTTAGAGAAATTTTCACATGCCGCACCAACCGTTGGCGTGTAAATGATTGGCATCATCTCTGAAACGTGATTTTGGACTAAACGATAAAATAGAGTCTCGTTTGTATCTTGGATATTACGCAGATAAATGTGCTTATCCATATCATTTTCAAAATTACAGTATTGTTGGTAAGCACGGCCAACTTGTTCTTGGATTGTTTCAGTCGTCTCTGGAAGTAAACCATTTAAGTTAAAAGAGCTACGTTCAGATGCTGAAAACGCGCTTCCTTTGTTTAGTAATGGCGTACTAAGAAGTGCTGAACCAGCATATGAAATATAGAGCGGGCGTTTATCGTTGTTCATTTTGTGCCTATGTAGGGTTTGGGGGATCTTAAAAATGATAACGGTTAAGTTATTCAGTTGTAAATAGCATAGGCTAAGGTTTGGGAAAACAAACACTCGCTTATGTCTTTGGAGTATAATAACGCAAATCTCCATATTATTTACTAATAACATGCATTCACTTCCAATAGACGCGCTATTTTCTGAATTTGAAGCCACTATCGCAAAATATAATCTTGTTGTAGAAGCTGAAACGGGATCGGGTAAGTCAACCAAACTTCCATTATGGGCATCGAAATACGGCCGAGTATTAGTGATTGAACCTCGTCGAATCGCCTGTACTTCACTCGCGGAATATACAGCCAGTCAGCGGCTAGAGCGGGTAGGGCAATCTATTGGTTACGCCATCAAACTAGACGTTCAATTTAGCGAAGATAGTGACATTGTTTTTGTTACCCCAGGAGTCGCACTGCGCTGGTTCTCTGAAAACAAACTAGCGGATTTTGATATTGTCATGATCGATGAATTTCATGAGCGGCGCTGGGACACCGATCTTCTGGTGGCGTTATTGAAGGAGGCGAATCGTCATCGGCTTATTGTCACTTCTGCGACATTAGAGGGGCATCGACTGGCCGAATATGTGAATGCCACTCGGCTCCAATCCCAAGGACGCCTGTTTGATGTGGACTATATCTATCGTACGAGTGAGAGCCAGCAACTTCCCGATATTCGAATGCTTGAGAATCGAATTGTCGATGAAGTTAAAAAACAGCTGATAGCCAGTCCGGGTGATATTTTGGTCTTCTTACCTGGAAGAAAAGAGATCACACAATGTGCTCAGATGCTACAAAGTATTGCTGGCTGTGTTGTTGTGAAGTTGCATGCCTCCGTTTCAGATAAAGAGCGTAAATTAGCCTTGAACGCTCAACCATTGCAGGTTCATGATTCAGAAAATAGTGGTGACTCTGAAAGCTCAGATGTTCATCTAAAGAAAGTAGTGCTGGCAACCAACGTGGCTGAAACATCGTTAACCATCCCGAATATTTCAACCGTGATTGATTCTGGGCTTGAGCGGCGGACTATTCAGAGAAATGGACGCACCACTCTAAGTTTAAAGTCGATTTCAAAGGCAAGCTCTAAGCAGCGGGCAGGTCGAGCCGGGCGGGTAATGGATGGACTGTGTATTCGATTGTATGGAGAGCATGCCGCCTTAGAAAGTATGACGCCACCAGAATTACAGCGAGAAGAGTTAATTGAGCCTATGCTTGCGGCTGCGAGTTGTGGATATTCGTTAGATCAGTTGCCATTCTTAGACGATCTACCATCTAAATCCATGGCATCTGCGACGGAAAAATTGCGACTTATGCAAGCCATCGATTCCGAAGGTAAGATTACACCGCATGGGACAATTTTATCACCGCTTCCGATAGATGCTCTATATGCCGACCTCGTCACTAGAATGCCATCAAGAGCATTAAAAGAAGTGATGGTTGATCTGGCAGCCGCACTATCGGTTCCTGCGGCGATTTATCAAATCAAACCTCATCAGGATGATGACCAACCGATTGAGAAACAGGAACCTCATCATTGCGATGGTGAAATACTGATTAACCTAGTCAGAGGGAGAACCTTTGATTCGATTCAGGTTGAACAAGAAGCGCTAAAAGAGGCAAAGGGACTGTCTAAGCAAATGAGAGAGGCGTTTGAATTGCCACAGCTTGACGTTGCTTCGCGATATGACCGTCATCTATTTCTAACTAGCATTGCTCAATTACATCCGGAGTTGGTTTTCGTTCGAAGAGAAAAACGTCGCCAAGCCTTGGCAAATGGAGAAATGGAAGTTGCAGTAGGGCGGCATAGTCGATTTTCTGATAAAGCAGAGGCCGCCATTGTGATGGATACCCATAGCATTCCAGGACGGGGCGTTAAGCAAACATTAAATTTAGCAACCGTTATGCTACCAGTTCCGCTTAGCTTGTTAATCGAGCTTGAATTGGGGGATTGGGTTCAGGGTGAAACAACGGTGGTAAAAAGTGGCGAACAAAGCTCAGGAAATAATCAAATTCTAACGGAGATGGAATTGCGATACGCAGGACGCCTATTGACGACTCGGCAAGTGATGCCAGAAGGAGAACTGCTTTTAAAGCCAATTGTTGATGCGGTAAATCGAAATGAGTGGCTCATCGGGCTCGCTGACGAACGGCGAATGGAGATCAACCTATGGAAATTATACGTAGAGCTAGGACTTGATGCACAGCACTCGACCCATGGCGAGATCAATTTTGAACAGTGGTTTATTGACCAACTCACTGAACTTGAGATTCAGGATGTTGAAGAGCTAAGTATTTTCGACAACAGTGACTTTACATTTGAAGGCATTCCTTACTGGGAGTTTGATGATTTTGCTCACCAATACCCTCAAAGTATCGCTTTGGCTGATCTTCAGTTAACGGTTGAATATTATGTCTCGAAGAAGTTGATACACGTGATATATCAGCGTGGGTCTAGAAAGGGCAATCCAAAAAGGTGGGAGCTACCAACATGGAAAGGCTGGCGAATTCAATATAAAAAAGCGAGTCGAGTCGTCGATGTTCGGTAATAAATAGATGCAACTTATATGGAGAGTAAACATCTGGCGAATTTGTATTTATTTATTCTGCATAATATTAATCAATTAAGCGAATATTTGAAATTAATGTGTGAATTATGTTAGAAGCTTGCGTTTCATATTTCCTTTTGAATGGTTGAGAGGGTATAAAAGACCGTTCTTTTATATCCTATTGCTATATAGGGGGAATTGGTTGATATTAACCACAACATATCGTGTTGCGTTTATGTCGGGGGACATTATGGATAAACAGGAAGATGCGAGCGTACTATTTGACTACACATCGTTTCTTGGTGCTTCGTGCAGTAAAAAATGGACGTTTTTAGAGGCAATGAGCTCGTTTGCTCCGATATTTGGAATTGTTTGGCGTGACAACATTAAAGAGCTAACCAAGCCAGAAGATCGTTTATGGGAAATGGCACTGAAATCCATGTCCTCACGTAAAAGCGATGAGTCCAATATTGTCACTTTGGCGAAACTTGCCAAACTTGAAGGGATTGAAGAGCTGAAAGTCGTAATGCCTTACCCATTAGAGAAAGAGCAAATTAAGCATATTGAAGATCGCGGCCAACTGGTTATCAATAACACGTCGCCAGATGAGTTTTACATCACTCTTTAGTTTGTGGCTGGTGACTAAGTTGAATCGCTGAACATGAGTTAATGCCACATAGACAAAGTTCATTGGTGCTTATTCGGTAAACGTAGAGATGTGAAAATTGAACATTAAAAAAGAGCCAAATGATGGCTCTTTTTTTGTTTTTACCAGAATCGCTTAGATTGGACTAATCAATAAGATTGTACTCTTTGCTTAAGATATCAATGATCTCTTGCTTCGGATTATCGCTTAACTCTATTTTTTGCCCCGTTACTTTTTCCGCAATATCGATATAAGTGCGAGATACCGACATTAATGCATCAAGTGGAAGCGCATTATCACGAGCAAGTGCTTCTCTTTCAGGCATCCTGTTTTTATTAAGAAGGATGTCAGGATCAGGGAAGTGATTGAGTAAAAACTGACGGAAACCTTCTTTAGAATTCTCAACAATTTTGCCGTGTTGATACTCGTTGCTGTCCCAAATTCTAGAAGAGTCAGGAGTACCGACTTCATCCATATAAATCAGCTTTTCAATGCCTTGTGCATCATTCACATAACCAAACTCAAACTTGGTATCGATAAATGTTTGCCCCACTTGAGCTAAAGCGTTACTTATTACTCCGAAGCCCTCTTTCAATAATTTTTCATACTGAGCGATGTCTTCAATCTTACTGAAATTAAAGTCGGCAAAGTTATCTTCAAGGTTCTTACGTGTAATATTCACATCATCAGCTTCTGGAACGCCAGGAATGCCTTTAAGAATCCCCTTAGTTGATGGCGTGATAAGCAAGTTTGGTAGGGCTTTATCTTTTTCAAGGCCATCTGCCATTTCAATACCGCAAAACTCTCGTTCACCGTTGGCATAGGCGCGCCACATCGAACCGGTTATATATTGGCGACAAATAGCTTCAATCATAACTGGGCGCGCTTTTTGGACAATCCAGACAAATGGATGAGGGATATCCAAAATGTGGCTATCCGCTAAGCCATGATCTTTAAATAACTTAAACCAGTGATTAGAAATAGCGTTCAAAGCGGCACCTTTCCCTGGAACACCTTTCAAATCATTCTCGCCATGCCATATACAATCAAATGCAGAAATACGATCACTGATCACCATAATCGCAAGTGGAGCGTCCGGTGAGACGTTGTATCCTTTTTCTTTGATTAATCGTTGGCTGTCTTCTTCAGTCAACCAATAAACAGAGCGTACTTTTCCACTATGAACAGGTTTATTGGTACGAATTGGGAGGTCATCATTTACGGCAAGAACTTGGTCAGCGAAGCTCATTAGACATTCCTATCTTTTATTAAACATCACACGGAGAAAATACCTAGTAGGCGTCATTTCAAGTTGGCATCGTTTCTAGTAGGCATCGTTATTGGATGCATCATACCAGAAAATTAATTTCCATCCAGCAAAAAGCAAACGTTTGCTAAGTGTTGGTGGAAGTAAAAAAAACCTCCGATGAAGGAGGCGAAATAATTTAGTCAAACAGGGCAGTGTTCATGAGGTAAACCAAAATTATTAGTGCAATACCTGAGATGAATGTTCAGTAAAAAACACTTCGCATTGGTGCTTCTTAGCCAAAATGTTGAGTTGGCGTTGACCAAATTCATCAATATTATTGCTAACGACAACAGCACTCGCATTACCTGATTGAATCGCTTTGATTGCGATTTCAAACTCAGACTGGTAGCTAGAAGCCTTCATATGAATCACTTTGCTGCTGCAAGTGTTAAATCGTGTGAGTTGCTTTATGGAAGGGCGCGGACATTGAGCCGTGAAAAGTATCCATTGATTTTGATGCGAGAGCTCAGAGATACGCTTCCAAAACTGTGTCGCTTGAGTTGGCACAGAGTTGATAGAGGTAATATGAGCGTGATGATCAAAAGTGTCAAAGTTAAACGTTAATGGCGTCATCGCTTTTTGAGTCATTGCTTGTTGAGTCAAAGTTTTTTGAGCTAAAGCTTTCTGAATCATAAATACTGGAGTCATGGCACTGTCCTTCTATACATGCTGTATGTCTATACAGTAGTTATTTTGAGGGAGAAGATCAAGTATTAATTGATGGATTTATAGACTCCGATCACAAGCTAAATTTAGACATTAATTATTATTTGTTGATTTTTAAGGATTTATTTTATTTCACACTTTGAGTGTATCGAGAGGTGTTAACGCGAGATGTAGTTAATAACGTAAATAGGAGGGAGTTTATCCAGTGTAAGTAATGACTTATACAGTAGTTTCTTCAGTCGTTATTATAGATAGAGGCACTGGCGCATAAAGCGTTTGCCTAGATTAAGAGTGATTAAAATTTATGCTGGGGGATCAAAAAAGCGCCTTGTATGCGGCGCTTTCTATCCATTTTCTGTTTTGAGCAACGATCAGTTATCGATGCTTTAAGATGCTTTTTGAAGCTGTGCGAGCATCTGCTGTTCTGCAATATTGAATTGGCGTACATCCAGTGTTGCCATTGCATTACAGTCTTTACATGAGTGATGGTGTTTCCCATCAATATAATCATGTTTCGCGAGTAGAGCTGGCTGTTTACACCAATCACAAACGCCTTCAATTTTGAACATTATCTTCTCCCCACCTTTTTGTTTTCAGGTGTCATTTTCGGCGTGCATTATGACATACATAGTACAATGAAGTTAACTGTTTGTTACGTATTTTTGAGAGGGAGATCGATTGCTAAGCCAATATTTATAGGAGATAGAGAAAGCTGGACATGATAATTCTGATTATTTGTTACTTTTTTGCAACATTATGAAGAATTGTTTTAAGAGCGCCATTTAAGCGTTTCATCTCTTCTTCACTGCCTTTCATATCTGGATGGTAAATTCTTGATAGTTGTTTAAAGCGTAATTTGATTTTTTTCTCATCGGGTATGTTTGATGGGGTAAAGCCAAATATAGCGCAAGAAATATTCAGTTTTTGATTTTTAGAAGAGTTCTGATGCTTTTTGAATTCACGAAATACCGTCTCTAGTTGGCGCTTAAGCTGCTTTATCGTAAAGGTTTTAGCTTTTAGTTCTTCCTGAAGCTTCAGTTGTTGCTCCATCAATTCATTGGTTTGATCATGACGATTGCGTTTCACTGCAATGATCAATACCAGACTGAGAATGGCGATAATTAGCCAAGGGGCATATATGAAAATGCTGGAGTCACCACTAAAAATATTAAGTTGGTTCATGAACGTTTTAAATGACCAACTATCAGAATTTTCAGGTAGGTCCTGTTCATCTTGAGGAATATCCAGAGTGATGGGGTCAATTTGAGCGTCAAGTTGGTCAATAGAAGAGAGTTGCTTGGCTCTTTGAGTATTGAATTGCCTCTCTAATACTCGATAATAGCCATCCTCCGCTTGAGTGTTTAACTTAGCATCGGAAAGGGTGTCTGCCGCAATTTGGTACCAGATTTCAGCCATATCTAGCTCACTAATATCAACGTTAGTACGTTCAAATAGGCTCGCTAACTTCAAAGGCGCTTTGCTATCCCCCTCAAGAGCAAGTTGTGTGTACCAGCGAAGCGCATGTTCAAGGTTTATCGTGGTGCCTTCCCCGAGTTCATAGGCTTGAGCTAATTTGTACTGCGCGGCTTTATGGCCACTTTTTGCGGCTTGCTGATACCAATGAAATGCTGTGTCGATGTTTTTTTCGGTGTCGACGCCTAAAGCGTAAGATTGAGCGAGGTTATACTGAGCCTGAGGATCGTTTTGATTCGCTTTGGCTGTCAGAAGGGCGATATTATCAGTGCTGGAATACGCTAAATTGCAAGTTAGGCTTACGAAGAGAAAAGCAAAAATGAGCAAATAACGTTTCATTAAATAAGGCTTCTTATAGTCAGGGTAAGTAATCACGCACGATCCAGCTAAAGTATGAACTGAATCGCATGCGGTATCTTAACATTTTATCGCGAGTGCCGTTACTTAAGTCTCTTGAGTTCTTGTGCCCCATTAATCGGACGATTGACAGAGACTTTACGGCCTTTCTTTAATCCAACTTCATAATCAGCGGTTAAATTTTTCATCGCTTCTCTTAATTGCTGCTTGAAGGTTTCGCGATCGATATTTTCAAACTCTTTATCAATGTAATTATTGATCTTATTCGCAGACTCTTCATCAGGCGTAATAATAGGAAGTTTCTCTAGTGCACCTTCAACCCAACCAGAAACAAAGGAATTCACTCGACGAGTCACTTCAAGGTTACTTGTGCCTGAACCAGAAAAACTGTTTCGGAACTGACCAGTATGTTCATTCAATTCACGATAAACGATATCAAAAGCAAAGGCTGCAAAAATAGCGCGGTCAGCTTCACCAATAAATTCAACGCGTTTCAGACCTTTATGATTAAGTAATACGGCTTCGACACCGAATCTAGTATTGATACCGCGGATCACACGTAAAATAGTCGAACTGACATTAGCAGGTAGAAGGTGACTGGACTGAGTTTTGCCCATTTTGATAAATTCAATATCATCCTTATCCAAGCCATATTTAACCATCAAGGCATGAGCCATCTTGATGGCATTAGCTGCTTCATTGACGTTGGCTGAATTTCCAAGCTCTAGGCATTTGGCAATTTTCTTTAGGGCTTTTTTCTTATCCATCTACTGCTTGTTAACATCCGCTTATTTTGAAGAGTCAGACATTTTACCTGTTTTTTAGATTTAACTCAAAACGGTAGAGAGAAAAAAGAATCTTAGCGGAGAGGATGATTGGATATCTTGGAAACATGTGAAATAAAAACGCCATCGAGGCTCGCTTCCAATGAAGTTCGTCGATGGCGTTGATTAGTGTCGTAGAGCGTGAGGGTTAAATACCTAGTTCATCGAGAAGATCGGCTGCTGCATCGTTGCCGCCTGATGCCGCTGCAGTTTTATCCTGCTCTTCTTTCATTTTCTTTTGAGTCGACGCTAAAATTGAATCTGGGCACTGCTCTTTTTCAATTTCAAATTCTTCTAATTGAATGAATTCTGTTTTATCCATCGCCAACTCAAGGTAGAAAATGTTGTTTTTCTCAGTCGAGAAAGTAACACGACGCGCTTGTGGGCGATCTAGATTAGTATCAACAGAAAGGTTTACCTGTTTATTCAGTGACAACATTTTTGGTTGGTTTTGAGTAATGTTGGTTTGTAATTCTTTACGGATCTTATTGGTAAAGTCGCCAACTAATTGGTTAGTCAGTTCACCAAGAACGTCTCCAACCTCATCTGACGTATGCAAAACCGCTAATTCATCTTCTGGCATGCCCATATTACGCATGTAGTTCGCGTAAAGCTCTAATGCTGCCTTTGATGTGAAGTTGATAACGACTAACCCAGAAAAGCCACCGTCAAATAGAACGAAACAGCCGAAATCAGGTTTAAGGCTCGTTTTGTTGATTTTCTGCACCATTGCAGAGTAAGACACTTTTGAATTGGTCGCAGATGTGAGTACACCAGACACTGACTGACAAAGTTTGAGAAGGATGTCTTCGGTTGTCACTACTTTATTTTTTTTCATTATTTATTCGCTCGTTAAATGCGTCAATTTATATGCTATATGTCGTCATTGTGACTTGTAAAAATAAAAACGGAAGTACTTGTTTCATTTTCGTCTTGAGATTCAGATTTGATCACCTTTTTAGATGGTGTAAAGTGACTAAATTCAAAGAATAAGATTATTTTAACCAAAACCCATAGCTGATTGGATCAGCGTAGTAGGGGCAGGAAGCGCAATGTTACCAAGACTTCATTTAAATACGGATGTTGATCCCGTTGTCGTCTGCTTTTTAGACGAACTTAAAACCGCTGGTTTCTCTGGCGATATTGAATCTCAATATTCTAGCCGTCTCGCGGTGGCGACAGACAACAGTGTTTACCAACAACTCCCTCAAGCCGTTGTTCACCCTCGAACCACTCAAGATGTCATTCTTATTGGTAAGATTAGCTCAAATCCAAAATATGACCGAGTCACCTTCTCGCCTCGTGGCGGCGGTACGGGTACTAATGGTCAATCTTTGACGCAAGGTGTTGTGGTGGATCTTTCTCGCCACATGAATCAAGTTATTGAGATAAATGATAAAGAAGGTTGGGTTCGAGTTCAGTCTGGGATCGTCAAAGATCAGCTTAATGATGCTGTTCGTCCTTTTGGTTATTTCTTCTCTCCAGATCTATCAACCAGTAACCGAGCGACGCTTGGCGGAATGGTTAATACCGATGCCTCTGGTCAGGGGTCGCTGAAATACGGTAAAACATCAGACCATGTTCTTTCACTTCAAGCCGTTTTTGCCGATGGGTCTTGTCTCGAATCTGACTTATCTTGTGGTTTGCCGAGTGAAGATGAACTGGCTCATCAAGCTCTTGCGGTCACAGAGCAGGTGTGCCGAGACAAGCGAAGTCAGATTCTAGATAAATTCCCACCTCTGAACCGTTTCCTTACGGGTTATGATCTCAAAAATGCAATTGATGACGATACCAATGAATTCGATTTAACGCGGGTGCTGTGCGGAGCGGAAGGCTCTTTAGCTTTCATCACTGAAGCTAAATTGAATCTGACGCCAATTCCTAAAGCTCGAACTTTAGTAAATGTGAAATACAACAGCTTTGATTCGGCGCTGCGCAATGCTCCCTTTATGGTAGAAGCGAATGCCTTGTCGGTTGAAACCATTGATTCAAAAGTATTGAACTTAGCCAAGCAAGATATTGTATGGCACACCGTGAGTGATCTGTTTACCGATGTTCCAGATAAAGAGATGCTGGGCGTTAATATGGTCGAATACGCAGGTCAAGATGAAGCTGAAGTTGAGTCCCAAATTAAAGCACTGACAGACCAACTTGACGTGATGCTAGAAACTGAAGATGCGGGCATTATTGGTTACCAGATTTGTAACGATTTATCGGAGATCGGGCGCATTTACAATATGCGTAAAAAAGCGGTTGGGTTGCTGGGGGCGGCGAAAGGTCGTGCTAAACCTGTCGCATTTGCAGAAGATACCTGTGTCCCACCTGAAAATTTAGCGGATTTTATCGCTGAATTTCGTGAACTACTGGATGCGAAATCATTGAACTACGGTATGTTCGGGCATGTTGATGCGGGTGTACTTCATGTGCGTCCGGCTCTGGACTTGTGCGATCCTCAACAAGAGCTATTGATGCACCAAATTTCGGATGAAGTTGTGAAGTTGGTGTCGAAGTATGGCGGTTTGATGTGGGGAGAGCATGGTAAAGGTTTCCGTTCTGAATACGGGCCGGAGTTTTTTGGACCTGAATTGTTCACAGAGTTGCGCCGTGTAAAAGCGGCGTTTGATCCGCTCAATAAAATGAACCCTGGGAAAATTTGTACTCCGCTAGACAGTGAGGCCGAGTTAGTTAAAGTGACGGGGACAAAACGTGGTTTTTATGACCGCCAGATTAATGTCCAAGTCCGTGATAGCTTTAAACAAGCGATGGAGTGTAACGGTAACGGACTGTGTTTTAATTACGATACTAGCTCGCCAATGTGTCCATCAATGAAAGTCACGGCTGACAGGCGGCACTCTCCAAAAGGGCGTGCCGGACTCGTCAGGGAGTGGTTAAGGCAATTGACAGAACAGGGCGTAGATATTTTGGATTTGGAACAACAAGTTCTTGAGTCGACGCCAACGATAAAAACCATGGTTGATAAAGTGAGGCATAGTTTCAACAAACGTCATGAAGAGGATTTCTCGCATGAAGTTTATGAAGCGATGAATGGTTGTTTAGCGTGCAAAGCGTGTGCGAGTCAATGTCCGATCAAAGTCGATGTACCAAGTTTTCGTTCTCGTTTCCTGAATATCTATTACTCTCGTTACCAGCGTCCTGTAAAAGACTACTTGGTTGCGAATATTGAAACCATGCTGCCGCTTATGGCAAAAGCGCCTTTAGTGGTTAATACTGCTCTGTCGCAGCAATGGATCCAAAGCTTAACCGCCAAAACCGTTGGGTATGTAGACGCTCCGCTGCTGTCTGTTCCCACTTTAGAAAAGCGCTTAAGGAAGGCGAGCCTTCAAGAGTTTGACTTGCAAAGACTGGCTGGTCTTTCGAAACAAGATAGAGCCGATCATGTACTGATTGTGCAAGACCCATTTACTAGTTACTACGATGCACAAGTAGTAGAAGATTTTATCTTGCTGGTTGAACGCTTGGGTAAAGTGCCTGTGCTACTGCCTTTTAAACCCAATGGGAAAGCGCTACACATTAAAGGCTTTTTGAAAAAGTTTGCTCAAAGTGCGCAGTCGACATCGGCATTTTTGTCTCAAGTCGCTGATTTAGAAATCCCGCTGGTGGGCGTTGATCCTGCTCTTGTGCTCTGTTATCGAGATGAATATGTCGAGATCCTTGGCGATAAGCGAGGTAATTTTGATGTGTTAACCGTTCATGAGTGGCTATTACCCCGTTTGAATGAATTTGAGCTAGAGACTCAGGCTCGTTCGTCTGAATCGTCACCTTGGTATCTATTCTCACACTGTACTGAAAAAACAAAGCTACCGAACGCTGAAAAAGAGTGGGGCGCGATTTTCACTCATTTTGGTGGCGTGCTGAATACTGTGCCTGTTGGTTGCTGTGGCATGGCGGGTACGTTTGGCCATGAAGTTGATAAACTGCAGATGTCGAAAGATATTTATGGGCTCAGTTGGAAGCCAAGTTTAGCGGACTTACCGAAAGAGAGATGCTTAGTGACGGGATACTCATGCCGTAGCCAAGTGAAACGCTTTGAAGGGGTTAAGTTAGCGCATCCACTGCAAGCATTACTACAATTGGTTGACTAGGATAGCGCGGATTAGAATATCAGTGACACCAGAGTGATCTTAACAACCTTGTTGGGCTTACTCTGGCACATGCGAAGTGGGTATATGCAAAACTGGCACTCACAAAAATAGATTGTGGCTCGAGTGTGTAATGTCGAGTGCTGGAATCGATATGGATTGTCTGAATAATAACTAACAAGGAATGTTGAATGATGAAAGCTCTTGAATTAAAGATCCCGCCCGTTGCTGTTTTTATTGTTGTCGTTCTTCTTATGCATTCGGCTCATACGTTTGCAGCGGGGGCCCACATCGCCGTGCCATTCTCGTTGGCTATTTTATTCGTTTCAATCGCCATCAGTGGTGTGGTTGGTATTTCAGGTATTGTGGCGTTTCGCCAAGCGAAAACAACCGTGAACCCAGTTAAACCAGAAGAGGCATCCTCAGTGGTTGACAGTGGCATTTACCGATATACCCGAAACCCGATGTATTTAGGTTTGCTGGTGCTTCTGATTGGGCTTTCGATCTATTACCAAAACCTACTCAGCGTTGCGCTTAATATTGTCTTTGTCATGTATATGAATCGGTTTCAAATCGAGCCGGAAGAGGCGGTGCTAGAGAAGAAATTTGGGGAAGAGTACTTAGATTATAAGCAGAGTGTTAGGCGCTGGATATAGTCGGTATTATTCTAAAACGAATGGTTCTAAACAAACGGTTCTAAAGCGACTCAAACTTTTTAATTTGCCGGAATCAAAAAAAGGAACCTAATAGTTCCTTTTTTGTTAATTGCTTCTAGCGTGTTTCTATTGGTTCGAATCAGTGTTGTTATGCTGCAGCTTGAGCAAACTGAGCAAGAAACATCTCTTTTCTTTCGTTGAAGCGATTGACGAGATCATCAACCGCTGCTTGGTCATAAGGTTTTAGGCCACTTGCGACCATGCGCTTAACGCCTTTACCTACAACGATGCCATCTTCTTTAAATTCAAAGTTAAGCGTCACCACACCGCGTTTACCGTCAACATCAAAGCTTGCGCCAGCAAATGAGACTTCTGGGTGAGTGAGATCTAGGCGGCTGAATTCCACTTCCATGCTCTCATAAATCACTAAAGGACGCTGACAGTTGATCATCATCTGTTGCTCTTCCATCAGAGGCACCATGATGTGAGGGAAGTTCATACCAGAGAATTGTACGTAGTTCGTCACAACATGCTCAATGAACGCTGCGTCATGGCTAACGTCGCCTTGATGATTCATATGCAAATACTCTTTGCCATAAGAATCGATTAGCGAGCTCTCTTTCTCACTCTTATTTTCAACGCTCAGAGCAACACCATCACTGACCATTCCTGAGAAGTCAAAACGCATTTTTTGGCTAATGCCTTCTTTTTGAAGAAGAACGGCAAAGAGAAGATCACCTGGCACACAAAAACGTTTGTTGTCTTCATCATGAATAGGGTTGAAGTCGCCCGCTACTTTTTTAGCAAAATGACTTGCTTGTTCACGAGTGAATTGGAATTGTTTGTCTGCGTTTGAAAAATAAGGAGATAGAAACATAATTCTCAGCTTGTTGAAAAATCTGTGCTGATTATATCCAACTATCTTCATTTAATGGTCTATCCAGTTGCTGATATGAATAAATTGACTCAGTTCGCGGGTTTTTGTTAATAAAAAAGACCACCGATAATCGATGGTCTAGATGAGGTTCACTTTCTAAGCTAATAATCTATCAAGCTAATTAATTTAGCGATGTCAGAGATGGGAATGACACTGAGTTAAATTAGTAACTGCATAGAACGCTATCAGGCATTAGGTGGTTGTGAACGGCTGACTTTAATAATGCGTTCGCTTTTTCAATGTCTGGAGCAAAATAGCGGTCTTTATCATAGAAGGCGACTTTTTCACGTAAGATGGATTTGGCTTCTTCAATGCGAACTGATGATTTCGTTGGCGCTCGGAAATCAAGACCCTGTGCAGAGGATAGATACTCAACCGCTAGGATCCCACGTGTATTTTCGGCCATGTAGCGAAGGCGACGCGCGGCATAAGTAGCCATGGAAACATGATCTTCTTGGTTTGCAGACGTCGGTAAGCTATCGACAGAGGCAGGATGAGCCAAACTCTTGTTCTCACTTGCCAGAGCGGCAGCGGTTACTTGAGCGATCATGAAGCCTGAGTTTACGCCGCCATTGTCTACAAGAAACGGTGGTAATTTACTTAAGGCACTATCAATCAGCAGGGCCATGCGTCGCTCTGATAAACTGCCCATCTCGGCAATCGCAAGTGCAAGGTTATCCGCCGCCATTGCTACAGGTTCAGCATGGAAGTTACCGCCCGAAATAATGTCGCCATCTTCAGCAAACACTAGTGGGTTGTCTGACACTGAGTTCGCTTCAACTTGCAAAATATCGGCTGAATTTCGGATCTGTTGTAAGCAGGCTCCCATCACTTGTGGTTGGCAGCGCAATGAATACGGATCTTGCACTTTTTCGCACGCGGTATGTGATTCGCCAATCTCGCTGCTGCTATCTAGAAGGTGGCGATAAGCGGTGGCAGCATCCATCTGCCCACGATGCCCACGAACGCGATGAATACGCGGATCAAACGGACGACGGCTTCCCAATGCCGCTTCTACAGACATGGCACCACATACGGTTGCTGAGGCGAAAAGATCTTCGGCTTCAAATAATCCTTCTAGAGCAAAAGCGGTTGAAGCTTGAGTTCCGTTAAGTAGCGCAAGCCCTTCTTTTGGCGCAAGCGTGATCGGGTCTAGCCCCGCAATTTTAAGCGCTTCAAGCCCAGACATGATTTTACCATTATGACGAGCTTGGCCTTCCCCAAGTAACACAGTACTCATGTGAGCCAATGGAGCTAAATCGCCTGATGCACCCACAGAACCTTTTTGCGGCACGCATGGATACACTTGAGAATTAACCAATTCAATCAGTGCGTTGATCACTTTTAAGCGAATACCAGAGTAGCCACGCGATAAGCTGTTGATTTTGAGCACCATCATCAAACGAACGGTCTCATCCGACATGAATTTGCCAATACCAGCGGCATGCGAAAGGACAATACTGCGCTGTAATGTTTCTAAATCTTCTGGCGCAATTCGAGTGTTCGCTAATAGACCAAAACCTGTATTGATGCCATAAACGGTTCTGTCTTCGGCAATCACTTGTTCTACGACTTGAGTACTTGCCTCAATATCTGGGATGGCATCCGGGTTTAAGGTCAAGTTTATCGGTGCGCGACTTACGCTGCGAAGTTCAGATAAGCTCAAGTGGCCTGGATTAAGGTGTAAATTTATCATGGTCATATCTTCCATTACAGACGGCTAAGTTCAGCGTTTAACATAGGTAGGTCGAGTTTTTGATCTTTGGCGCACTGTTTGGCAATGTCATAACCCGCATCAGCATGGCGCATCACACCCGTTGCCGGATCGTTATGCAATACACGAGCGATACGCTCGGAAGCGTCATCACTGCCGTCACAGCAAATTACCATTCCAGAGTGTTGTGAGAACCCCATGCCAACACCACCGCCGTGATGAAGAGAAACCCAAGTCGCACCGCCTGCCGTATTGAGTAGGGCATTTAGCAGCGGCCAATCTGAAACAGCATCGGATCCGTCCATCATGCCTTCGGTTTCACGGTTCGGGCTCGCGACTGATCCTGAGTCTAAGTGATCTCGACCGATGACGACTGGCGCTTTAAGCTCGCCATTTTTGACCATCTCATTGAATGCTTGACCTAAACGTTCACGATCTTTTAATCCCACCCAACAAATACGGGCAGGGAGACCTTGGAACTGAATGCGTTCACGCGCCATATCTAGCCAGTTATGCAGTTGCGGGTTATCTGGAATAAGCTCTTTCACTTTTTGATCTGTTTTGTAGATATCTTCAGGATCGCCAGACAGAGCAGCCCAACGAAATGGCCCAATACCTTCACAGAATAGAGGTCGAATATAAGCGGGAACAAATCCAGGGAAATCGAAAGCGTTTTCTACCCCTTCTTCTAGCGCCATTTGACGAATGTTATTGCCGTAATCGACAGTTGCTGCGCCGCGATCTTGTAGATCGAGCATGGCTTGCACTTGGATCGCCATGGACTGTTTAGCGGCTTTTACTACCTTCGCTTCATCTTCTAAACGTTCTTGTGCTGCTTTCTCCATTGACCAACCTTGTGGTAGATAGCCATTCAGAGGGTCGTGAGCCGAAGTTTGGTCGGTTACTACGTCAGGAGTGATATTACGTTCAACAAGTTCTGGGAAAACATCCGCTGCGTTACCAAGAAGCCCAACTGAAATCGGTGTGTCAGACTCTTTTATCATCGCCATTGCTTCATCTAAGCTGGTGGCTTTTTTGTCGACATAACCCGTACGGAGGCGGTAATCAATTCGTGATTCATCACATTCGACTGCAATCATTGAGAAGCCAGCCATAGTCGCTGCAAGAGGTTGCGCGCCACCCATACCACCAAGACCACCAGTTAATACCCATTTACCTTTTGCTTCACCTTGGAAGTGTTTCTTAGCAATGGCGACAAAAGTTTCGTATGTCCCTTGAACAATGCCTTGCGAGCCAATGTAGATCCAACTTCCTGCTGTCATTTGCCCGTACATCATCAAGCCTTTTTTATCTAGCTCATTGAAGTGCTCCCAATTGGCCCAGTGTGGAACAATATTGGAGTTGGCGATTAATACGCGCGGTGCATTCTTGTGAGTCGGGTAGACACCGACAGGCTTACCAGATTGAACTAACAGTGTTTGGTCATCTTCAAGACGCTCAAGAACTTCAACAATTTTGTCATAGCATTCCCAGTTTCGTGCCGCTCGACCGATACCGCCGTAGACAACCAACGCGTGTGGATGCTCGGCAACGTCTGGGTCTAAATTATTCATTAACATGCGAAGTGGTGCTTCTGTTAACCATGATTTGGCGCGTAACGTTGTGCCGTGTGGTGCACGTATGGTGCGTGAAGTGTCGAGACGTGGATCAGACGAGTGTTGTTCCGTCATGGTAATGCTCCTTTAAAGGTCAGTTTCACGTTATGGAGGTCTCTTTTGAACCTCTCATTGATGTAGGTGTTTCTTATTGGGTGATAGTCTTTCGTCGCTAAATCGTGGGCTTTTGGTACGACTCATCGGACATAGCATTGGCGATGTCCCAACACAGTCGAGCCGCCAATCGAGCCGTTTGCCCATCGATGTCAAAATTCGGGTTGTACTCTGCGATGTCAGCAATGATCAATTTGTCTTTACAATCTAAAATGCGTTCAAGAAAAGGGGCGATGCTATCGTAGCTGACACCACGGGCTGCTGGGGCGCTCACACCCGGAGCGGTTGCTGCGGGGAAAACATCAAGGTCGATGGTGAGATAGATAAAATCACACGCATCAATAAAATGCTGTAACTGGGTCAATTGATACACATGATTCAAGTGTGAAAGCTCAGTGTCTTCGACGTACCACACATTAAGGTCGTCAGCGCGCTTGAAGAGTGCGGCTGTGTTACTCGCTCGACTCACCCCTAAACAGGCGTAGTGAAATGGCCAGTTGTTTTCAGAGCAAAAATGTTGGATCTGATTGAATGGTGTACCCGAGCTCGGTTTTATGTCAGGTAGGTCGCTTTCAAAGCTGCGCAAGTCAAAATGGGCATCAAAGTTGATAATGCCAATTCTAGGTGGAACGCTTGCGGTTTTAGACTGCGCGTTTATATGCTTGGCCAAACCTTGGAATGAAGCCCACGCGACTTCATGCCCACCACCTAATGTAATTACTGGGCTGTGTTGAAGGGCTTGAGCAATGACATCAGCACATTGAGTTTGACTGGATTCGAGTTGGTCTCCATCACATGAAATATTACCAAAATCATGAATAGTTGAATCTTGGTGCCATGCCATATTCGCTAATGCCTGACGAATGAGATCTGGGGCTTGATGCGCTCCAATTCTACCTTTGTTGCGTTTTACTCCAGCATCACATTCGAACCCGACAAGCGCGACGTGTTTGTGTGATTTAAGCTGATCGGTAACTTGGGAGTCCTGAGAACTTACGGTTTGAGTAATGTGATGAACACGAGTCCCTAACGCTCCATCTTCTTTGTCATCTCGCCCATGCCATTTAAAGTTGTGAGAGGTGTGTTTTGAACTAGACATGGTTTATCTCTCCGTGATTGCATAACTGATTGGTGAAGCCGCTGCTTACTTTCCCATTCACAATATGATGAGCTAAGCGGGGAGTTCCCACTTGATAGCTCAAATCGGCAGGATGCTCTATATTCCAAATCGCGAAATCAGCATCGAAGCCCTCTTTTAATTGTCCTCGGGAATCCTGTTTGCCAATAGCTTGCGCGGCATGGCTCGTCACGCCTCTTAATGCCTCTTCTGGCGTAAGTCCGAATAGAGTGCAGGCCATGTTCATCATGAGTGTTAAATCTGCAAACGGTGATGTGCCGGGGTTGAGATCCGAAGCGATTGCCATTGGTATATGGTGCTTTCGGAGTAGATTAATAGGAGGTTGCTGAGTTTCTCTTAGGAAGTAGAATGCGCCAGGTAACAAGGTCGCGACGGTATTAGATTGAGCAAGTGTTTTAACGCCATCACTGTCCAAGTATTCAATGTGATCAACCGAGAGGGCGCCGTATTCCGCGGCAAGAGCACTGCCCCCAAGGTTACTGAGTTGCTCGGTATGACCTTTTATTTTGAGGCCATGTTCTAATGCCGTTTGGAAGACTTTTTGCGTCTGATTCAAATTGAAACCGATGCTTTCACAAAAGACATCGACACTGTCTGTGAGTTGTTCTTGGGCAGCCAGTGGAATGATCTCAGAACAGACGTATGAAATGTAATCGTCTGGACGGTTGGTAAATTCAGGAGGAAGTGCGTGAGCCGCCAACAAGGTAGTTGATACTTTAATATTGCGGTGCTTTTCTAGCATTTTCGCCGCGCGAAGCATTTTCAGTTCATCGTGTAAATTTAGCCCGTAGCCAGATTTGATCTCTACTGAAGTCACGCCTGAGCGGATAAGACCATCTAAACGGGGTAGGGCAAGTTCAATGAGTTGCTCTTCGGTTGCGTTCCTTGTGGCTTTAACCGTCGATAGTATTCCACCGCCTTGTTTGGCAATTTCTTGGTAGGGAATACCTTTAAGGCGCATTTCAAACTCGTTGGCACGATTACCTGCATAGACAAGGTGAGTATGAGCATCAATAAGCCCCGGAGTCACCAACTTCCCTTGGCAATCGATTTGTTGATAATCACTAGACTCGATTGGTTGAATGTCGACACTTGAGTTAATTGAATGGATCTTGCCCTGTTTAACTACCACGGTTTTTGGCTCTGTGACTTGATAGCCATATTCACCAGTTTGCATTGTGACTAAACAAGCGTTGGTAAGAACTAAATTCATATGAGAACTCAACTTCGATGTAAATTTAAATGTATATACAAATAAATAGAGCAAAAATTAGCGTTCGACAAGTCTAATGTTACTAAAATGTGATCGGAAGGTAGAGTAATATGCTTTAGTTCAACTCAATCTTAGAGGTAAGTTTGTATTTGCTTCCTGGGTGGTAGAGTAAAGCTGAACTCACTAATTTATCACCACTCCATGTGCGGCGATTAAGTAGAAGGCAGGGTTCATTATCGGAAAGTGCTAATGAGGCTTTAATATTCGACTCTGGAACAATGGCTTCTACGCTATGTTCAATGGCGCTCAATGGACAGTTGTTGGAGAGGTATTGATTGGGTGTCACTTTGGAAAAGTTTTGATCTAAATAATCCGGTGCATAGATAGCATTCACCCAGCGGACTTCGAGTTGAATTGGACTATTGTCCTCAAAATGAATGATTTCACTATAAAAAACATCAGATCCAATTCTGATGCCTAATTTGATCGCGACGGCTTCATCGGCTTTGATCGCAATCTGTTTTACGACTTGATTGTGATACTGCTTCCCTCTGGTTGAGACTTCTTCTGCGATGTTTCTAATATCAAGCAGTGGTGACTCTGCCTTCTCTTCTTGCTGACAAACAAAAGTGCCTAATCGAGGTTTTCGTACTAGTTTACCTTCTGCGACAAGATCTCGAATGGCTTTGTTTACCGTCATCCGACTCACATTAAACTGAGTGGTCAACTCCAACTCTGTAGTGATCTTATGCCCAACCGGCCACAAGCCTGAATCAATATTATCGGCGATGAACTGGCGGATCTGAACGTAGAGCGGAGAGTTGGACATGGTCATACTTACTTTTAATTGACTATACAAATAGAGTAAGCCATCTGTGTAAAATTTCAATAGCTTTGATTGAGCAATGAATTTTGGGATTGGACAGTAGGCAGGGTTTAGTGAAGAGAATATTAATCTAAGGAGCGTAATTTAAGGCAAACTCATCAAAGAATCCTTAGTGTAAAGATAAGTGATAACGGTACCCAATCGTAAAAGCGATGTCAGTGCTGTTATCCATATTAAATAAATTTTCGGTTAGAGAAATCTCTAGAGCCGATTGAGGCATGGTATAGCGGTAACCAAGCACAAACTCATTCGATGCTTCAGAAAAACTTTTAGGCGTATCAATGGCACCTTCGTACCAACGGTATTCAAGATGTAGCTCGTGATTAGGTGCAATCTGATATTGATAACCCAAGATGAGTGACAATGTCACTTTTTTGTGTGTTAGCTGTGTGAATATCCGTTCAGTGTCATGAATAGCCAACCCAACCGTGCTAAATAGTTGGTGAGAGAAGTTTCGATAGCTGTAGTTAATCTGCACTGCTTGCTCAAAGTCACTGCCTTTAAATGTTCCGCTATTGACGTGGTTGTAATATATCGCCCCTCCTAATGACAACCCGTGATTCTGTTCATTTAGCCACTGATATTGGAGATATAAAGTGGTGGCACTGGAAAGCGTATCGCTTTGGAAGTCCTCAATGTCTATATCATATTGTGGGATTGAAATTGAGAATTGATGGTTACTTGCCTCATCACGGCCGTTTTGATCAATGCCAAACAGCTGGTGGAAGCTTTTCGTTAATCCATCTAAATGGTTATCTCCTGCATAATTGAGTCTGTATCCGAGATCTATTTGCCAGCGTTCATCTAATTGCCACTTTCCGCCTACATTGACCTGGTTTTGATAATAATCAATCGAATATTCATCGGTATGGGCCCAGATACTCGCGGCTGTGAAATTGGCGTAAAGCTCGACATCGTTCTCTATTAGAGAGTAGCCAGAACGTAGTTGAGGGGTAAGGCTATTGGATTGTAATGGAGACTGAGCATAGGCATTCAAAGGGCCATAGTTGTGCGCTTCTAACGCAAAACTTGATGATGTTAGAAGTAAAAAAGTAAGAACAATAAAAGAGTGAATGTTTGTTCTTATCAACTTGCCCCCTGCATGCGACGTTCTTTCATTTAAGTTTAGCTAATAATTATGAAGTACGAGGGTATTTGTTCTGCCGTGATTTTCGTTGACCACTACAAATCAACGTATGACGTTCAATGAAATATAGGTTATTAAAAATACAAGGCTGCGGTTTTGCAATCAGCGATTTACATAGGTAGAATCTCACCCCTTAACGGTTTCCCCGGTATTCGTATTACTGATAGGCGATCGTTATATTTCACTTTCAAATTAATTGAACATGTGTCGCTTAGTGTGCGACACCACTGTAAAGGATAATATATGCCTGTAATTACTCTTCCTGACGGTAGTCAACGCCCGTTCGATGCTCCAGTTTCAACTCTAGATGTAGCCGCTTCAATTGGTCCTGGTCTTGCGAAAGCAACCATTGCTGGTCGTGTTGATGGTCAACGTGTTGATGCCTGTGATCTAATCGAAAATGATGCAAGCCTTGAGATCATCACTGCAAAAGATGAAGAAGACGGTTTAGAAATCGTTCGTCACTCATGCGCTCACTTGCTTGGTCATGCGGTTAAACAGCTTTTCCCTGAAGCAAAAATGGCGATTGGTCCAACCATCGACAACGGCTTCTACTACGATATCGATCTTGAGCATTCGCTAACCCAAGAAGATCTTGATGCCATTGAAAAACGCATGAAAGAGCTAGCGAAGACTAAATATCAAGTTGTTAAAAAGACGGTAAGCTGGCAGGAAGCTCGCGATGCTTTTGAAGCGCGCGGTGAGACGTACAAGATTGAAATCTTGGATGAGAACGTTTCTAAAGACGATCGTCCAGGTCTGTACCATCACGAAGAATACATCGATATGTGTCGTGGTCCACACGTTCCGCATATGGGTTTCTGCCAACACTTCACGCTATTAAACGTTGCGGGTGCATACTGGCGTGGTAACAGTGACAACAAGATGCTTCAACGTATCTACGGTACTGCCTTCCACGATAAGAAAGCACTTAAAGCGCATTTAACGCGTCTAGAAGAAGCGGCAAAACGTGACCACCGTAAAATTGGTAAGCACTTGGATTTATTCCATATGCAGCAAGAAGCACCGGGTATGGTCTTCTGGCACCACAACGGTTGGTCTATCTTCCGTGATCTAGAAGTATTTATTCGTCAAAAACTGACTGAATATGATTACCAAGAAGTAAAAGGTCCATTAATGATGGATCGCGTTCTTTGGGAGCGTTCTGGTCACTGGGACAAGTACGCTGAAGCGATGTTCACAACAAGTTCAGAGAACCGTGAATACGCGATTAAACCAATGAACTGTCCAGGTCACGTGCAAATCTTTAATCAAGGTTTGAAATCGTACCGCGACCTACCATTGCGTATGGCTGAATTCGGTTCATGTCACCGTAACGAACCATCAGGTGCACTACACGGCATTATGCGTGTTCGTGGTTTTACTCAAGATGATGCTCACGTGTTCTGTACTGAAGCTCAAGTGCAAGATGAAGTGAAATCATGTATTGAGATGGTTTACGATACATACACCACATTTGGTTTTGAAAACATTGTCGTTAAGCTATCTACACGCCCTGAACAGCGTGTTGGTTCTGACGAAATGTGGGACAAAGCAGAAGCAGATTTAAAACTTGCCCTAGAATCTATGGATATCGCTTACGAGATCCAAGAAGGCGAGGGTGCGTTCTACGGACCGAAAATTGAATTTACTTTGCATGATTGTCTGGATCGTGCGTGGCAATGTGGTACAGTGCAGCTCGATTTTGCACTTCCTGAACGTTTAGGTGCAACATACGTAGGTGAAGATAACGAGCGTCATACGCCTGTTATGATTCACCGAGCAATTCTAGGTTCACTTGAGCGTTTTATTGGTATTCTTATTGAAGAGTACGCTGGCTTCTTCCCTACGTGGTTGGCGCCAGAACAAGCAATTGTAATGGGCATAACTGACAAACAAGCAGATTATGTGCAAGAAATTACAAAAAAACTGCAAAAAAGTGGATTTAGAGTAAAAGCGGACTTGAGAAATGAGAAGATAGGCTTTAAAATCCGCGAACATACTTTGAAACGTGTACCGTATATGCTCGTTTGTGGTGACCAAGAAATGGAAGCCGGCGAAATTGCAGTACGTACCCGTAAGGGCAAGGACTTAGGCAAGTTTAAAGTGGATGACTTTATTTCATACATCCAAGCCGAAGTTTCAAGCCGTAAGCTCAATCTGGAGGAATAGCTATTAAAGGCGGAAGACGTGGCCAACAACCGGCCAATCAAAACCAGCACCGTTTAAATGGTGACATTCGTGGCGTACGTGAAGTTCGTCTAACTGGCGCTGACGGAGAACCCGTTGGTGTAGTTTCAATTGCTGAGGCACTTGAAGCAGCTAATGAAGCTGGTATGGATCTTGTAGAGATCAGCCCTAACGCCGAGCCGCCAGTTTGTCGTGTGATGGACTACGGTAAGTTCCTCTTCGAGAAGAGCAAAGCTGCGAAAGAGCAGAAGAAGAAGCAAAAACAGGTCCAGATTAAGGAAATAAAATTCCGTCCTGGGACTGATATTGGTGACTATCAGGTAAAACTACGCAACCTGACTGGTTTCCTAGAAGACGGCAACAAAGTGAAGGTAACAATTCGCTTCCGTGGCCGTGAAATGGCCCACCAAAGCATCGGTGTTGACGTTCTTAATCGTTTGAAAGCGGATACTGAAGAATTTGCAGTAGTCGAATCTTTCCCAACGAGAATAGAAGGTCGCCAGATGATTATGGTATTGGCGCCGAAGAAGAAGTAATTAAAGGCCTACAAGTAATATAGCGTCACTGCTGTTTACAGCGGTGACGTTTTATTCGCCCTGATTACTATGTTTATTAACAACTAACAATGCGGAGTCTTCATCATGCCTAAGATGAAAACCAACAAAGGTGCTGCTAAGCGTTTCAAGAAAACTGCTGGTGGCTTCAAGTTTAAGCACGCTACAAAACGCCACATCCTGACTAAACGTACTACTAAGAACAAGCGTCAGTTACGTCCAAATGCAATCTTACCTAAGTGTGAAGTTGCAGGTGTACTACGTATGATGCCATACGCTTAATTCTTTTTAGTTTATTTATTTTAGTTTAGGAGAGACATAATGCCTCGCGTAAAACGTGGTGTACAAGCTCGTGCACGTCATAAGAAAGTTCTGAAACAAGCAAAAGGTTACTACGGAGCACGTTCACGTGTTTACCGCGTAGCTTTCCAAGCAGTGACTAAAGCTGGTCAATATGCTTACCGTGACCGTCGCAACAAAAAGCGTCAGTTCCGTCAGCTATGGATTGCTCGTATCAATGCTGCATCTCGTCAAAATGGTCTATCTTACAGCCGTCTTATCAATGGCCTTAAGAAAGCATCAATCGAGATTGACCGTAAAATCCTTGCGGATATCGCGGTATTTGACAAAGCTGCATTTGCAGTACTAGTTGAAAAAGCAAAAGCAGCTCTTTAATTAGGCCGTTGTTTATGTTTTAAAAAGAGAGCGAAAGCTCTCTTTTTTTTCGTCTGTTACTTGAGATTTATAATCGAGAAAGAGGGCTGAGTACGCCATTAGCCCCACGTTCTAATACATGCGTGTAGATTTGAGTTGTTTTTACATCGCTGTGTCCTAGCTGCTCTTGAACGGTTCTGATATCGGCTCCTGACTCTAGCAGGTGAGTTGCGAATGAGTGCCGTAATGTATGACAAGTGACATTTTTATTTATCCCTGCATCTTTCGCTGCTCGCTTTACGGCCCTTTGTAAAGCCGTTTCGCTGATATGTTGTCTACGTGATAGGTTCGATTCAGGATCAATACTTGTTTTGCTCGAGGGGAATAGGTAATGCCAGTTGAAATCTAAATCAGCATGAGGGTATTTCTCAGAGATCGCGTTTTTCATCCACACACCACCGTAACCAGGTGTATTGATGTCTTTGTCGTAATATCGTTTAGCAATTGATTGTTGCTCTTTTAAGATAGGGTAAAGTTCTCTCGCGAGGGTGACAGCCCGGTTTTTCCCACCTTTGCCTTGCCAAATCCGTATCAGCCCATAATCGTAATCAATGTCTTGAACTCGCAGCCGGACACACTCCATGAGACGTAATCCAGACCCATATAATAGCTGTGCATGCAGTTTATATTTAGGATCAATATGATTGAAAAAAGCTTTGGTTTCGCTAGTTGTCATAACAACAGGCAATTTTCTATCAATGATAGACCGCTTAAAGTTGAGATCGAGCGTGATAGGAGCCTTGAAAATATCACGATATAAGAAGTGAAGTGAATTAAGTGCCAATGCCTGTGTTTTTGCTGCAACTTTCTGATTAATGGCCAGATCGGTAAGAAACCGTTCGATATCTTTGTCATTAAGTTTTGATGGGTGTTCCATATTGTGGAAAACAATAAACTTGGTTATCCAATGCACATAGGACTCAATGGTTCTAACGGAGTAGTGTCGTGTATGCATGTATTCTTTTATATGTAGCATGAATTGTGTTTTCATTTACCGCTCTTTGGTCTGTTTTTTTATACAGTGATTTAAGCCAAAGGTAATTGATAGAGACTAGGAGGCTTTTAGTTGTCTAATTGAGAGCATAAGCACATAGTATCGTACTCTATCTAACTGTTTTGCATGAATGTTTGTGTTAGCATACGGTAAAGTAATCTACAGGAAAGATGGCGGTAGCGTGGAAGAAAGGTTGCTAGAAGCTGTCTAGATAGCGTTATGTGAAAATGGAGAGTGCTATGGAACAAAATGAATTCTGGAAGTTAATTTCACTTATTGATCAAGAAGCTCTCGACGATTGCGATGATGAAGAAGCTGTGGCACCTATCGTTTCTGTATTGTCCTCGAAAACAGAGGAAGAAATCTCTCTGTTTCAAGAATACCTATCTCAAGCTCTATATGCCATTGATGGTCAAAAATGGATTGAGGAATCGGGTGAGTCTAGTGGCTCTGGTGATGGCTTTCTATATGCACGCTGTTTCGTTGTAGCTAAAGGTTACGAACATTATACAAAAGTTCTTAATAATCCATCCTTAATGCCAAAGAGTTCAGATCAATGGGCAGAATCAATACTGTACGTTGCAGGGCAAGCTTGGGCTGAGTTGACTGGCAATGATGAAGAAGAATATGAACGAGAAGCAACAGTAAGCTATGAGTCTTTTAGCAATGTAGCTTTGTGGTAATTCACATAACAAGGCGCTCAAGACTGATTCGTGAACGCGTGCCATTTTCGCTTCGCTCTAATTTTGGCACACTTTCACTCACAGCTTAGCTTGGCGTTATGTTTTAAATCAAATTATTCTAAACTAATCATTGTGTTATAAACGGGCTAGTGTATTATTTATTTGCTTTTGATAGTTATACTCAACTGATCAAAAGGTGCTGAACAGGCTGTCAAACCTACTCAATAAGCTTATTGAGCAGAATGACAGCAATACTTGGATAAGTGTCTTGATAGGTACCTCCAGAGTTATTGTTATGGTGATAGCATAATCTATGTTTAACATGACGCGGCTTTTGACGGTCTACCCAGACCAGTTAATCCGAAGAAGCGCTTAGAATTGCCGCTGTTCTAGCTTCTTCGGTTTTGCTCTCGGATGGTGAAATGAAAATTCCTGCTAAAGATTGGTTCCGACCTCGAACTTACTTACATTTTGACCTTCCTATAAACATAAAAAAAGCATCAAAAATTGTTTATAGCCCAGACCTTGTTGCTAAACATGCATTTTACCCACTAATAAATTACACAATAGAAGTAAATAAGATTGGCAAAGACCCAATTACTAAAACAGTAATCAACCTCCCCTCCAAACTTAGACCAATATCTTATCCCGCACATGTAGATAGCCATATTTATGCCTATTACTCGAAACTTCTAAATCGAGAGTATGAAAAAAAATTAAGGTCTAATGAGTTGCATGATTCAATCCTAGCTTTTAGGTCATTAGGTAAGAGTAATATTGACTTTGCCTTTGATGCTTTCAACGAAATCAAAAAAACAGGTGAATGTTGTGCGATTGCACTAGATGTATCTAAGTTCTTTGATACCCTTGACCATGAGGTTTTAAAGCGTGAGTGGTGTAACTTACTTGGGGTTTCACGTCTACCAAAAGATCACTTCAATGTGTTCAAGTCTATTACCAAGCACTCTATAGTTGAAAAGGAAGCTTTATATAAGTCTTTGGGGATTTCTTTGAATTATAGAAATCATGCGAGAAGGAGAGTTTGTGAACCTCTTGAATTTAGGGAGAATGTAAGGAAAAACAAGTTAATTAAAACGCATAAACAATTGTATGGCATCCCTCAAGGAACGCCTTTGAGTGCAATGTTATCAAATATTTATATGTTTGAATTTGACCTAAAAATGAGGCAGTTTGTAAATAGCCTTAGTGGTAAATATTTTCGCTACTGTGATGATATGTTGTTTATTGTTCCAATTGAAGCTAAAGCTATAATTGAGCAGTATGCTATGACACAAATTCAATCTTTAAAGTTGAAGGTGAACCCCAAGAAAACAGAAGTTCGAACATTTGTTTTTAATGGTTCAGAGTTAAATTCGGATAGTCATTTACAGTACCTAGGCTTTATGTTTAATGGCAAGGACATATTTATACGATCTTCTTCATTAGCGAGATATTCGGAACGTATGCGTAGAGGTGTAAGACTAGCTAAAAAAACCATGCTTAAATACAATAACCTCCGACTTATCAACGGTCAAAAAGAAAGACCTCTTTTTAAACGCAAGCTATATAGTCGGTATACTCACCTAGGAAAACGAAACTTTATTACCTATGGGATTAGGGCTGCAAATACGATGGACAGTGAATCAATTCGTAGGCAATTGAAACCATTATTAAAGCGCTTTAAGGACGAAGTAAATAAAACATAACAAAGCGTTTAAGACAGATTCCCAACGCTCGGCATTTTCAGTTCAAGTCAGTTTTGGTGTTTACGGTGCAATGGTTTAGGTTAGGTGGCAGGCGTTGCTCACTACTTAACGCGGCGTTATATTGCATAAGATTCAAAGGGTTAAATTATCCGTTTATCTTTGTTCTGCGCCCGAACTACACACCTGTTCTTTTCGTGAAAAATGCCATCAAAATGGCCATCGCACGTAGAATGTTTGTCGGTTAATTAGCTGCAACGTCACGCAAGTCTCCTCGTTAGTAAGTTTTGCTGGCTCAAGTTCATTTTGCGCGGCTTCTTTTCGTGGGTACTTCATTGAGAATTGTGGCTTCAGCGCACTTTGTTGTCAGGTTTCTCGCTCGAATTCTTTGCTATTCTGGCTCTTCGAATGACTCCAATTTCAGCTCATTTCGTTTCTTAGCCAAGTGCGTTTTGTTGTCTATGGTTGAGTTTCGAACTATCC